>CAZSVQ010000001.1:0-269 GCA_964610345.1 uncultured Candidatus Saccharibacteria bacterium
GTCCTGGGTTCGAGTCCCAGTGGGCCCTCCATTTTGATCTTACATATTACCCTAGCAGGTTTGTTGTAACTGAAGAGTCATAACGGCTCTTTTTTGTTATTATTAGGTCGTGGTAAACAAGACTAAAAAATTCAGTTCAAAACAGCTTTTGTTTCAAGAGGTATTTGTGGGTACGCTCGTTTATATAACAGTGCTTGGTTTTTTTAGTGACTATACTGACGTTGTTTATGTAAAGAGTTTTTCAACGATATTCTTTGCTAGTATTGTGC
>CAZSVQ010000001.1:279-62348 GCA_964610345.1 uncultured Candidatus Saccharibacteria bacterium
TCAAGTAAAAGATCTTATTATAGCCTGGCTGAAAGACCGCACAGGAAGTTTGTATCGTATGCTCATGTTCTTTTGCGTGTGGCTTGTAATGTTCTTGTCTAAGTTTATCTTCATTTGGGTACTAGACTTTTTATTTGGTAACTATATAAAAATCAATGGTTTCTTCGGAATATTACTGGTTGTTTTATGCGTAACTATTATTCATAAGCTTGCATATATAATATTCATCAAGCTTGGATAAACAATATAGGGTTCTGTGTTAATTTAGTTGCAATAGTTTGCACCTAGCTCCTTCAATCTTGGGTGTGTTCGTGAGAAGCTCACGCAGGTGATTGCACCGAGTAAGTGACGAAACGGGTCGAAAACCGCCTCCGTTGGCCCTCCATGAAAAAAGCCAACAAAAATGTTATCCATGTAGTTTGTAAGTTGAGCTACTCGAAGACGGTTTTGTTTAGTTAAATTATTGGCCGTACTATTGTTGGCATGGTAGTGCGTAGGCAGTTTAGGCGAACAAGCTTAATCATGTTTGGCTTAACTTTGTTTTTAGCCGGGTTGATTGCTGTTAGAATTTTTGGAGTAAATAGCAGTTTTTTAATTGCAAGCTGTGTTTTGCTTTTAAATTTGATTTTACTGCGCGGGCAAAAGAATTTAATAATAATTGCAATATTTTTATGCTTAGCTTTTTTATTCGGCATATATAGAGGCAATATTTATTTAAAAGATCTGAGCAACTATAAAAATTTACATAATAAGCAGGTGACACTTGAGGTAACCGCAAAGGAAGATTCCGTTTATAGTAACCGTAAGCAATTGGAATTTTCAGCAACCAATATAGAAACAACTCAACCTACAATCAACAAGCTAATAGGCAATATCAAAGTTGAAGGTATGGGAGTGACTATGGTTTATAAGGGTGACAGGTTGAAAGTAACAGGCAAATTATATCCCAGACGTGGTGAAAACGTTGCCGGTATCAGTTTTGCTAATATTAAAGTTTTAAGCTCTGGGCAAAGTAAGATAGATAAATTTCGCCGGCAGTTTGCAACTGGGCTTCAAAATATTCTGCCAGAACCTTTAGCTTCATTAGGGTTGGGTATTTTAATAGGGCAACAAAATACTTTGCCAGATGATCTAACTGAGCAACTTAGGCAAGTTGGGTTAATTCATATTGTGGCGGTATCTGGCTATAACCTGACGATAATTATTTATTTTTCTCAACGGTTGCTAAAAAAGCGTTCTCGTTTTCAGGCTTTAGTCGCATCGAATACTTTGATATTGTTATTTTTATTAGTCACAGGTTTTAGCCCTTCAATTGTGCGTGCAGCGGTGGTGAGTGGCATTGGTTTAGTTATGTGGTATTACGGACGTAACGTTAAGCCACTTATGATATTGCTATTGGCAGCTGTGTTTACGGCTGGCTGGAATCCGTTATATATTTGGTCAAGTGTTGGTTGGTATTTATCATTTGCTGCCTTTTTTGGTGTGCTGGTACTCGGACCGCTTTTGCACAAGGGATTTGTACCTGCGAGATCTCAAAATAAACTCTTACCACAAATTTTAACCGAAACTATCGCTGCCCAGATTTGCACAATACCAATTTTGCTTTATATATTTTCTACCCTATCTGTAATTAGTGTAGTTGCTAACATCTTGGTTGTGCCGTTAATCCCTTTTGTGATGTTGGCTACATTGATAGCCGGGATATATGGTATGATCGGGCCGTTTTTCTTAGGTGGAGTATTGGTACTACCTTCCAGGATTTTACTTGGTTATATAGTTGAGGTTACGCAAATTTTAAGCACAGTCCCATACGCATCAATTGAGTTAAAAATTACGGCCAGCCAAACGGCCTTAATCTGCGGATTAATTATTATGTTTACTTTGTTTTTAGCTAAGTCAAATAAGCAAAAGTTGACTTCTAGCGAGAGCAACCCTATAGTTTAAGGTAAGTACTTAAGCTTATGAAACAGAAACTAAAGCGAATCATCAAACAGCCATTTGTTGTGTTGCTGTGCTTGTGGTACACATTGGCTTGGTCGTGGGCATTTATAACTGACAGTCTTGATTTGGCGGGCTCAAAACCTGTAGCTATGGCTATTGCTGCGTGGGTGGTAGTTTTCAATGTAGCGATATCAACTTATATTGTTGTTAAAACTTTTAAGTTTTTAACTGGTAAGTTTAAAAAGCAAAATCCTTGGATTGTTTTAGTTGTGGGGTTTCCAATATTTGCCTTAATGGATTACGCGATATCTTGGCTAACGGCAATAATTTGGATTGGCCCAGAGGGCAGCATTGACAATGTTTTGCCCCTGAGTTCTCCAACCCTGCTTTTAATTAACACACCATTTAAGTATGCAACACGTTTTGTAGGATTTTACGGTTTAGCCGGATTTTTTTGGTTAATAACCTTTTTAATTCTAGAAAAGAAATGGCGAAAATACGCTTTAATTTGTATTGCGTTTTTAGCAGGATTGTCAGTTGTTGGCTGGCAATTATATAAAACCCCGAACGGCAAAGAGCTTAAAGCGACAGTGATTAGTGAAAACTTAGATAACCACGTGGGTGTAATGCAAAGTCGTGACTCAGAGTTAATTGTATTTCCTGAATATGGTTTAGATGAAATAACTAACGATAATATTAGCAAGAGGGTAGGGAAAAATAGGGATGGGTCAAAACAGAATTTTTTGGGCTCGCAGCAAATATTTGATGGTAGCCCATCAGGTCACTTAAATATTTTATTATTTGGTAATACCGAAAAAGGCATAATAAGTTCACAAGAAAAATATCGTCTTATTCCGGGTGGTGAAGATTTAGGCTATATAGTCAGAACTGCACTTAGAGCTACCAATCAAAAAAGTACGTTAGATTATTTTAGCTATGCCAAGATGGTCAATAAAGGTAAGCATCCAGTTGTGCCAATTAAAGTTGATGATTCTGCCACGCTTGGCTCGGCTGTTTGTTCAAGCATTATTGCGCCAAAAGATTATCAGATTTTTGCCTTAAAAGGTGCAACAATATTTACGAATTCTGCATCCCTGACGATATTTAAAGGGTCACGAGTATTTGCTTGGCAACAAAAATCCTTGGCTCGTTTTATGGCTGTCGCTAATTCACGCTACTTTTTGCAATCGGCAAATGCAGCTACAGCTTACGCCCTAGACAATAACGGAAAGCAAATAGCCGAGGTACGTGGCATAGAAGCCAAGGATGTGATTGTACGCAACAATACCAAGAAAACTTTTTATACTTATGCTGGTGATTGGCTGGTAGCGCTTGGGATGTTGATTGTTGCGGGTTGGTTGCTGATAAAATTGAAAAATTTAAATAAGAAAAAGCCAAAAAGCAAGAAGCAAAAAACTAAAGCTTCAAAAAATAGTAAAATCTAGTATACTAACAGATAAGAAACAGGAGTTTTTATGTCTGGACACAGTAAATGGGAGACTATTAAGCGATCAAAAGGCGCAAACGATGCTAAGCGTGGCGCGCTGTTTACAAAGCTAGGCAATGCCATCGCAATTGCCGCTCGTAATGGTGTCGACCCAGAAACTAATTTTAGTTTGCGGCTAGCAATAGATAAAGCCAAGGCTGCCAATATGCCAATGAGTAACGTTGAGCGCGCAATTGCAAGAGTAAGTGACAAAAATAGCGCTCAACTCGAAGAGGTTATGTACGAAGGCTACGGCCCTGGCGGGATTGGTGTTTTGGTGGACTGCGCTACTGACAATACCAACAGGACGTACACTTATGTACGGACAGCTTTTGCCAAACACGGTGGTAATATTGCTGAAAAGGGGTCTGTAGCATTTCAGTTTGAGCGTAAAGGTGTTATACGCATAAAAGGTAGCGGTGAGGATTTATTACTACAAGTTCTTGATGCTGGCGCAGAAGATGCGATAGAGGATGACGATAATGGCATGGTTGTGTATACTGATCAAAAACAACTCGCCTCAGTCCGTAACCAACTTCAGCAAGATGGCGTTGTGATTTTAGAAGCCGAGCTTACTTATGTGCCCAAAAACAAAGTAGAAATTTCTGAAGAAGCAACCCAGGGCAAAGTCATGCGGTTAATGGATGCACTTGATGAACTTGACGATGTTACGGCGACTCACACCAATTTCGAATTAGCATAATCACAATAATTTTGACTCGCAGTAAAATTTACATTTATAGTTGTATGTGAATTTATTGAGAGTATATTTTTGAGTTATGAGGGTTAAATTCAAATCATTAGGGGTGATTTTATCAATTTTAATTATGGCGTTGCCGTCTATGGGGATGGCGGAACGACCGCCCAGGATGCTAATAACTGAGGTTAAAACTGGTGGAGTAGTTGCAGGCCAACCAACCGAGTTTGTTGAGATTATGAACGACTCCACACAAAATATTAATTTAAGTGGTTGGGCAATTGAGTATGCAAAACCCGCCGCAAAAATAAGTGATTGCTCGGCTATGGGCTGGAAATTACAAGATAGTTCGGCAAATGTCAAAGAATATCCAATAAGCGGTGAATTAATTGCTGGCCAAAAATTGATTATTGAGATTGCCATGAACGATAATATTGGCGGATCATTACGGCTAAGCAAAGCTGGCTTTGTTTATGACCAAGTTGGCTGGGGTAATACGATTAGCCAAGGTGTTTGTAGTGAAGGCGAGCTTGCGCCACTACCAGTAAATGCAAAAAGTATTCGTAGGGTTATAACAAAAGATGGTCTTTTGGTTGACACAGAGAACAATAAAAATGATTTTACTGATTCTGACGAAAATATCGTTGATTATAAGTTGGTCGTGCCACAAAATCCTCAGCCTGATTTATGTAACAATATTGATGGCATTCAGGTAATTGTTCCTCCTGGTTATTTCGCTAATAATGGTAATTGCAAACAAAAAATAGAAGCAAAAACCTCAAACTGCACAGGCGTAATATTAACCGAAATATTACCAAACCCTGCTGGAGAAGACACTGGTAATGAGTATATTGAATTAAACAATACAACCAGTCAATCAATTGAGTTAGTTGGCTGTAGTTTAAAAGTGGGTAGCACTGCCAAACAACTATCAGGCGTGATGTTGCCTGGCTATCAAGTATTTTATGGAGTGGTATTGCCAAATACGGCTGGAGGCATGGTTGAGTTAATTACAAGCACCAATGAAGAAGCAGTTACTTACCCAATTAACTTAAAAGACAATCAAGCATGGGCGTTAATTAACGGGCAATGGCAATTAACAGAAAAACCAACACCCGGGGCTGAAAATGTAGCGTATACCGTTGTTGAAGAAGTCAGTGTTACGCAGTCCAGCATAACAACTTACGAGCCCTGCCCAGAAGGTAAATATCGTAATCCAGAAACTAATCGATGCAAAACAATTGAAGCAACAGAAGGCCAAAAACCGTGCGAGTCTGGCCAAATTCGTAACCCAGAGACTAATCGGTGTAAAAAAACGGCCGAAGTTTTAACTAGCTTAAAACCATGTGAAGCAGGACAAACAAGAAACCCTGCAACCAACCGTTGCCGAAAAGTCGCAATTGCAACCGCCTTAGCATCTTGCAAAGAAGGCCAAGAGCGTAATCCAGACACAAATCGTTGCCGTAAAGTTGCAGCACTTGCAACTTCCTCACCAAGCAATCAACTAGAGCAAGAAGTTAAGTCAAAACAAAATATAAGTTACGGAATATTTGGAGCAATGGCAATATTGGTGCTGGGCTATGGTTTGTATGAATATCGCGGTAATATTACTAACTTTTTTGCTAGACACAAAAAGTAATATAATAAGCACATGAGAATATTAGGGATTGACCCCGGAACTGGTATTTTGGGATTTGGAATTATTGATGTTGAACGTGGTAATACCGTTTTTGTAGATGCTGGGGTAATTAAAACGCCAATTCATCAAGCAGATAGCGACCGGCTTTTTACAATCTATAATGACCTAGAGGACATCGTTGCCGAGCATAAACCAGATGTCATGGCAGTGGAGAAATTATTTTTTATTCGTAATATCACCACAGCCATGAGCGTATCGCAGGCGCGCGGAGTGGTGTTGTTGCTAGGCAAGCAGAATAATCTACAACTATTTGAGTATACGCCCCTTCAAATTAAACAAGCTGTAACTGGATACGGCAAAGCAGATAAAAAACAAATTCAAGAGATGGTGAAAGTAATTCTCAAACTACCACAAATTCCCAAGCCCGATGATGCCGCCGATGCGTTGGCGGCGGCTATCTGTTGTAGTACAAGTATGAGATAATGTATTTACATGTTTGTGACGCTAACTGGCCAGATTACTGAAAAGATATCTTCTACCATTGTGATAGATGTAAATGGTGTTGGCTATGGCGTGCTTGTGACGAGTTCTGATTTTGGTTCAATAAGGGCTGGTGAAGTCTATAAACTATATATTCACGAACATATTAAAGAAGATGCCCATGATTTATACGGATTTAAAACCTTAGATAATCAACAGCTTTTTGAACAGCTTTTAAGCGTAAAAAACGTTGGCCCAAAAGTTGCTTTGGCGGTGCTTGATATTGGTAGTATGGACGAAGTAAAACGAGCGATTGCCGGTGGCGATGTTAAAAAACTCCAAACCGCCAAAGGCGTTGGCAAACGAGCAGCCGAACAAATTGTGGTGGAACTACGCGATAAAGTTGGTGCGCCAGTAGGTGAGGGTGCTGATGCGGTAGTGAATCGTTCATCGGTTGACCAGCAAGATGAAGCTGTGCAAGCCCTAGTAGCGCTTGGTTATACAGATGCTGATGCACAAGTAGCATTACACAGTATTGACAAGTCATTGCCACTTGAAGATAGAATAAAACTAGCCTTGAAAGGCCACCGATGACATTATCAGAACTCAATACCGAAACTGTAAATTATGAGCAGACTTTCATTGAATTTACCAATGGTTATCAATTACCGGACGCTTGGTTTAGGAGACCAGACCACCTAGCTGTTAAATGTACTGAATGGTTTGACTACAATGAGACTACTAGAGAGACTTTTGTATCACTAATTGACGACGAAGGATTATGGGAAATTGAAATGGGTGGTAGGTTCTTAGCCTCTGGTCAATTAGCTTCGCCAATTATGATTGCCAATTTTGAATTTGGATGGATTGAAATTATGCAACCTAAACCAGGCAAAGAAGTACCAAAAAGCTTCGTAGAGCATACAGAATTTAAAGTTAGGGATTTCCAGGCGGTTATTAACGGGTTGAAGGGTAGGGGTGTTGAAGACCACAAAATTCAGGATAATGGTAGTCACGCATGGGTAAATATTCCGATTGGTGACGATAGAGAAATAAAACTCAACAATTTACCTCTTGCCGATGTTGTTAAAAAAGAAAAATCTCAAGGCCGTCTAAGGAAAATTAACTAAATGGCGGTTGAGAGAATTACTAACACTAGTGCAGATGAAACCCCAGAGGAACAGGAACTTGAAGTAACTTTACGCCCGCACGACTTTGCAAATTATATTGGTCAAGAGCGGATAAAGCAAAATCTAAAGCTGGCAATAACAGCTGCTAAAAAACGCGGCGAACCAATTGACCACGTGTTACTTTATGGTCCGCCGGGGCTTGGCAAAACCACACTAGCAACTGTTATCGCCAATGAAATGGGAGCTCAAATAAGAGTAACCAGTGGGCCAGCAATTGAGCGTTCTGGTGACCTAGCTAGTTTGTTAACCAACTTGCAAGACGGAGATATTTTGTTTATAGATGAAATTCATCGTTTAAACCGTAGCGTAGAAGAGGTACTTTATAGTGCGATGGAGGATTTTAAGCTAGATATTATGCTTGGCAAAGGCCCAAGCGCAAAGAGCTTGCGATTAGATTTACCTAAATTTACAATAATTGGTGCTACTACCCGGACAGGTGCGCTGGCGGCGCCTTTACGTGACCGTTTTGGAATGATTCATCGTTTAGAATTTTATACCCCAGAAGAAATTGCCAAAATTGTAAAGCGTGCAGCGAATATTTTAAATGTAAAAATTGATGATAATGCTGCATCTAATTTGTCTACCCGCGCTAGGCTAACACCAAGAATCGCCAACCGCTTACTTAAACGAGTCAGGGATTATGCTGATGTTAATGGTGATGGAATTATTGATACGGTAATCAGTGAACAAGCCCTCAACCTACTAGAAATTGATAAGTTGGGGTTAGACCCGGCAGACAGACGAATGCTTGAAGCAGTTATTGAGAGTTACGACGGTGGCCCAGTAGGTGTGGATACAATCGCCGCATTAATTGCCGAAGAACGCGGTACGATAGAGGATTTTCACGAACCTTATTTAATGCAAATAGGATTAATTGAGCGTACTCCACGTGGGCGCAAAGTTACCCAAAAAGCTTACAAACATCTTGGTAAACAAAAAAACAGCCAAGACCAATCTTCTTTGCTATAATTTAAAACAATGGAACCAGCAGAATTGAAGGCAGAGGACGCAGCAAAACTGTCCGCAACCGGTAAAAAATATTTTAAATTCATAGAGTTTGACAGTGATGAGAATTTAATTTGCGAAATACGTAAACATTATGTCGGGCTATTCTTTATATATTTTACTGGTATTAGTATTACATTTATTGTGGTAATTATGTTTGGCTTAATTGGGTTCTCGGATATTTTAAGTTCAGGTTTAAGCGGTACTGGCGCACCATCTGGGTCAATAAAGTCGTTAGCAGTGGTTGGCGGTATTATTTTCGTAATGTTTATTTTAATTGCCATGACCATCCAGGCAATACTTTATACAAACAATGTAATATTTGTAACTTCCGAAAAAATTGCCCAAGTACTGTATATTAATTTGTTTAATAGAAAAATTTCACAGCTCAGCATTGGAGACGTGCAAGACGTAACCGTTACCCAAAAAGGAGTTTTGGCGCATATGTTTAATTACGGTACGTTAGTTATAGAAACGGCAGGCGAGCAACAAAACTACTTGTTTACGTATATTCCAGACCCGTATATGCATTCTAAAGCTATTGTTGGCGCACACGAACGCAATCTAGTTAATTACGGCAATTAGATTATTCTTGGAACGGGTTGTCGCGAGATTGCTCAAACAAAGCTTTAACATCAACATTGGCTGATTGTAATTGTTCTACTTGTTTTACGGCTGACTCATCAATATTAATTGGCTGACTTTTACTTGACTTTTCACTAATTACATCTTCACTAGGTTCGCGACTCGCCAAAGTCCTGATTCTAAACACCAAAAACCCGAACACGCCCAAACTGACCAAAACGAATATAAGCACAGCGTATTTTTTCGCAAACGCTAAATATTTAATTAAAAATGGTTTAATGTTTTGTAAGTCTAGTTTCATGGTTTTAAAAATAAATTTACGGTTAATGAAAAGGTCAATTGTGGATTATTGCCTGACGATGTCTTAGGGTCAATTTTAATGCTAGTAACTTGGGCGGTTCGACGATTCTTTTCTAGCTTTGATAAAAAGCTTATGAATTGATAATAATTCACAGAACCTTCTGGCGCAATATTAGCTTCTAAGCTATATACACCGTTCATGCCTTGCACCGGCTTTGCCTGGCTAATTGGATTAGGCGCCGGTTGTGTAGTTTGTTGGGTTTGGTTCTCGCTACTTGGTGGCGGTGCAACTTTAGTGCCAAGATTAGATGCCGGGAAGGTAACACTTTTGATTTTAAAACCACTTTCTTCCGCTAAAGCGATAATTTCGCGAGTAACTCGGGCTTGGTCTTTATCTTGGGGCACAATTGTTTGGGTTAGCTCCTCAAGGTTTTTGTACTTTTCTATATTTTGCTTAGCCTTAGCTAAAGAAATTACTTGGTTTTCTAAAACTTCATTAGTAGCTTTTAAATCTACCAGTTTGTTTGACTGCTCGACCAGCATTTTATTGCCCATATAAATTAATGCGAAAATGCCAAGTGCAGCAGTACAAATTAGCCCAACCATAATATAAAAAACACGCTTAGTGGTCATTGCTTGTCCTTGTTGTTTTGGTTAGTAAACGAAAACGGATTGTTTTTGGTAAACAGGGCTCGTAAAATTACCTTACATGGGTACTCCGGATTAGTAGTGCTATCGCAATTAACGGATACAATGTCTACCTTATCAAATAATTTGTTGTTTGGGTCTGCTAAATTAACCTGGACCTGAGTTGCTGTATTTTGGTCGCGCGCATCAGCCGTTAAATCAATGCCACCCTCAACTTTGCTTATCTCTATATCTGATAATACTGAGTTTTCAGGCATAACGGCTCCAACTTGTTTAATAAGTTCAGAAAAAATTATTTGCTTTGAAAGCACTTGAACTATTAATTTTAAATTACCAGAAATATTCCCTACAGTTTTAAGTGTACCCTCTAAGTCTTTATCTTTAAGCTCTTTTTCGATGTTAGCATTGGCGGTTGCATATTTTTTTGACTCTGATTTTAGGTAGGCTTGTCCAATACCTAAAGTAACAACAGTAAGAGTCAAGATAGCAAAAAGTCCTGATAGCCATTTTAAAAGTATAGTATTACGACGGGCATATTTAATGGATTTCTTGTGATCATAAGGGCTCAGGTTAATCATACAAATGGCTCCTCTGGCCTCAGTAGAGCCAAGCCAGCAGAAGTTATGTAAACACCTTCATCACCAGATGGGGGTAATGCTAGGTTGCCAAATGATATTGTACTCCATGGGTCATATGTTCTAACAGGCAAGCGTAATTGGTCGGTAAGATGGTCGCTTAGGCCAGGAATATTTGCGCCTCCACCCAGAAGTACAACTTGGCCAATTTCTTTCTTGTTGTCAGTTATACGTTCTTCGTAATAACGTACCATGCGCTTGACCTCTTTAATAATGTCGTCTATTAATGGCTTAAGAGCTTGTTTTATTTCTGATTGTTTTTTGCTGACATTTAAACCGTAACGAGTTTTAATGGTACGTGCTTCTTGGGGTGATATGTCCAGAGCTTGTTTAATAGCATCGGTATAATGGTCACCGCCACCGGTAACAGTGCCAGTTACCACTAGAGCTTCGTCATAAACTGTAATATCTGTTGAGTTAGCACCAAAATCAATTAGGACTGTTGGGACTTTGTGTTGATCTGTGTAGCCAAAAAGACGGTTTGAGGCACTGGTGGTGGGCTCCATGGCCACAACTTCAAGACCCAATATTCTAGCTAAGTCCATGTATGAATCAATAATTTTTCTTTGGACAGCGACTGTTAATATTCTGTATTGACTATCTTGCATGCCTAAAATGGAGTAGTCAGTGTAAAGTTCCTCAATTGCTGATGGGAGATATTGTTGGGTTTCTGTAGTGACGGCATCAGGGATATCTTTTATGTCAATATCTTTCGGTAGATTTATAATTCTCGAAAAAGTGTATGCAGCTGGAACGGATAATACAACACGATTGGTAGATATATCTCCAATGATCCCTTCTTGAAACATTTTTTGAATACTGCCAGCCACTGGTTCGTGTTTAAGGATAATGCCACTGGCAATGCAAGTCTCATCAAAATCAGCTATGCCATAGCCAGCAATCTGATATTGTTTTTTGTGAGTATCAAGCTGGACAACTTTAATACTGCTGGATCCAATATCCATACCAAACAAAGGCCGATCTTGATAAAAATATATAGTATCACTCATAATAAGCCATAAGCATTATAATTTAGTATATCAATTTATAGAGCTAAAAGATAATAAGGAATTAAAAAACTCCGCTCGGGTTTTTATACGAACGGAGTTTTTAGTATATGCACTTAGACTAGTTGTTTAGGCTGGTCTTGCTGTAAGTGCTGCTGCCTTCGATTTGACCTTCAAGAGTAGCCGTCAAAGTGTAGCCAGTACAGTCAGTAGTTGTATTGTCACAACCACTAGGTGTTACTGCGTAGGCATATGAGTTAGCTGCTGGTGCTGCAACGAGTGTTTGTCCAGCGCCTTTTGGATCTTGAAGTGCTTCTGCATCCAGACCCTTCATATTGGCACTTCTAAATGTTGCATCGTTAACGTTTGTTAGTGTTGGGTAACGACCATTTTGAGCATAGTAAGCCTCTAGCTGACCGTGAAGTGCCTTAATGTCTGTTTGTCGTTCAGTATCACGACCTTTTTGTTGGATGCCGTTAAAGGTTGTGATGACAAGAGCTGCCAAGATACCAATAACAACGATCACGATTAGAAGTTCTACGATTGTAAAACCTTGTTGTTTTTTGTGTAGTGAAGTCATAAGGACCCACCCTCCTTTTTATTTGATTTACTTTATGACGGGATACTTTTGTATCCAGCTGAGCCCAATTATATACATAAGTAATATGTAATGGCAAGTACTATTTTACTTCTTAGCCACCGATATTTTTACTGAGTGAGGCTATTGGGCCCATAACACTAGCCGCAATCAAACCAACTACGCTCCCAAGTACAATAATCATAATTGGTTCAATTATAGAACTTAGCCCATCAACAGTAGTCGCAACCTCTTCTTCATAAAAATCAGCTACTTTAACTAAGATGGTATCAATTTGGCCAGTTTCTTCACCAACAGCCAGCATTTGCGAGACGATTGGGGGGAAATGAGAATCTGCACCCAAACTATCAGATAATTGTCTGCCATTTTTTACCTCTTTTGCGGCTTCTTGTAGTTCTTTTTCAAACACTTTATTGCCAATAGCCGCACCTGTTACATCTAGAGCATCTAATACACCAACACCAGCCGCCATTAATGAGGCAAAAGTTCGGGCAAATCTAGCAATGGCGATCTTCATAACTACCGTTTTAATTATTGGAATTTTGAGCAATAATACATGAAATTGATATTTACCCTTAGGTGTTTTGATATAACGTCTTAAAATGAAAACTAATATTATGGTAGCAACTACTATTAATGGGGCGTTACTACGCATGAAATCACTTACAGCAATCATGGCTTGGGTGTATATAGGCAACTGGGCATCCTCGCCCCCTAGATCGGTTAAGATCTGGCTAATTTTAGGGATTATAAACACCATAATTCCAAAAAAGGCCGCAACTGTAACAGTTAAGATAACAACTGGGTAGGTCATAGCACTTTTGACTTTTTTACGCATACTAGAATCTCGTTCAATTTGCGACGCCAATCGTTTTAAGATTTCATCTAAAATACCACCAGCTTCCCCGGCTTTGACCATGTTTACATAAACGTCAGAGAAAACATCCGGGTACTTGGCAAAACCATCAGCTAAAGGCAGGCCACCTTCGACATTCTTTGATATATCGCCAATGATAGATTTAAATTTTTTGTTTGGCGCTTGAGCTTGCAATGTAGCTAAAGCTCGTGATAGAGGCACGCCAGCCGAAACCATAGTGGATAATTGCCTAGTAAACACCGCCAAATCTTTAATGCCAACTTTTTGCCCAAGTGGAATTTTAAAGCCACGGCTAGATTTATGTTTTTTGACGATAATTGGGTGGGCACCTTGTTTTTTAAGGCTAGCAATGGCTGCCTCTTTACTGCGAGCAGTTAATGTGCCAGATAATGTTTTGCCATCTTTGCTAGCTGTAAAAGAAAATTCTTCCATATAACCCTATGCTTCCCTCGTTACTCTTAAAATTTCCTCAATACTGGTTTGGCCCCGCAGTGCCTTAACAAAACCATCCATCTGCATCGTCAGCATACCTTCTTTAATTGCTTGCTGTTCAATTACTTCACTAGTTGCATTGCCGACAATTAATTTTTGTACGCTATTGGTGTTCTCTAAAACTTCATAAATACCCATCCGACCCTTATAGCCAGTATGGCTACAAGCATCACAGCCACCGTCGTGAGCCTTCCAAAGGTGTTGTATAGCTGTCTCACTGGTGGCTAGTTCACTGGTGTTCCGGGCTTTTTTGTTATCGGTTGTAATTTGACCAATGCCGGCTTCTAGTGCCGATTGTTCAAGTTGGTGGATCCAGGCAAATTTTTCTGGGCTGTCAATGTGGAATGATTCTTTTAGTTGGCTTAAGATTTCGTTATCTGGCTCTACCTTTTCTTTGCACTCGATACAAAGTTTACGGATCAGGCGTTGCCCAACCACGGCTCGTATGGTTGAGGCTATTAAAAATGGTTCAACTTCCATGTCTAATAAACGTGGCAGAGAAGTCGCTGCATTGTTGGTGTGCAGAGTAGAGAAAACTAGGTGCCCAGTTAGCGCAGCCTGAATTGCTAAATCGGCTGTTTCGCCGTCACGAATCTCGCCTACCATAATTACGTTTGGGTCTTGGCGGAGCAGGGCTCTAAGGCCATTGACAAAGGTCATGCCCGCCACCGGGTTAACTTGGGTTTGGTTGGCACCAGTAACGCGGTATTCCACAGGGTCTTCCACAGTAGAAATGTTTACAGTTGGTTTGTTTAAAATGCTTAAGATACTAAATAAACTAGTAGATTTACCTGAGCCGGTCGGGCCAGTTACCAAAATCATGCCATAAGGTTGGATGATAGCCCGATTTATTGTGTCAAGTGACCCGTCCCAGTAACCAAGCTCTTCAAGACCTTGAGCTTTAGTGGATTCATCCAAAATACGCATTACAACTTTTTCACCATCCATGATTGGCAAGGTAGAAACACGCAAGGCAAACAGTTTGCCACTAACTTGTATTTTAAATCGGCCATCTTGCGGTGCTCGACGTTCATCAATTTTAAGATTAGATAAAATTTTGATTCGTGATACCAGCGCAGCCATGACTTTTTTAGGTAGCTTATTGGCTTCTCGTAATACTCCATCAACACGGTAGCGCACAGATACATAATCTTCTCTTGGTTCAATATGGATATCGCTAGCTCCAGCTTTTACTGCATACTCAATCAATAAATTCACGGTTTGGGCTGTCGGCGAATCTTCGGCTAAGTCTTCAGCGCTTACTTCTTCAGTGTCTTCTTCATCCTTGCCTTCGCTTCCTATAACTTTGGTTAGTTCGCTGCCAATGTTACCCCGGTATTGGTCAAGAGCTGTTTGAATATTACTTTTAGTTGCAAGATGAATTTTTATTTTTGAACCAAGCTGTTTTTGGAGAAGGTTTACGGCTTCGATATCGTCTGGGTCTTCCATGGCAAGGAGCTTGTTGCCCTCATCGTCAGCACCAAAAACAATTACTTTATATTGCCCGGCTAACCGCTCGGGGATTTGTTGGAGCACTTCACTGGGGATTTCTTTAGGGTTTAGCTCTATAAATGGAATGTCAATTTCCCCGGCGTAAAGCTTAGTCAAATCTTTTTCAGATATATAATTGCTTTTTACAGCCAAATCTTGCAGAGGTTGTTTGCCGTCAACTGCCTGTTGCCTTAAAGTGGCAAGCTCATCAGTAGTGATTTCTGATGCACTTTGTAGATACTTTTCGACTAATTCATCACTTATTTTCATTGCAATAAATCTCCGGCATCAGAAAAATCAGTAGTTAAATTACACAGATTTTTGTATTTCATATATTACCCAAGTTCATAGTTAAGCTTATTATAACCAAGAAACGTAACCATAACCAGTACCTAGTTTTTGGTGTCTCAACTCTCTTATGCTAAACTAAAACCATAAGCACGAACCCTGTTATCTATTACTATGGTCGTACAAACAAATTACTATTACTACCACTATCACAATATCTCTATAGGTACCAACATCTAATATGCCTAGATTACCCATACCCGGTAGTGATGGTGGTCAGTGGGGAGATATCCTCAACGAATACTTAAGTGTCTCCCATAACAATGACGGCACCATAAAACCCTCAGCCCTACCACCATCACAACCAAACAATGGCGCTACCGGCGCCACTGGCCCAATAGGCACAATTGGCTCAACCGGTGCTAACGGCCCAATTGGAGCTACTGGAGCCACCGGAGCCACCGGTGCCACCGGCCCAGACGGAGCAACTGGTACTCAAGGTATTCAAGGCATCCCTGGACCCCAAGGCCCTACTGGCTCACCAGGTGCTACCGGAAGCCAAGGCAGCACTGGTGTCTCTGGCTCAACCGGAAGTACTGGATCTACCGGCCCCCAAGGGGCTACTGGCGCCACTGGTCAAGGAGGATTAATCGCAATTCAGTCGTATAATCCAGCGTCATTACAAACTATGACTGCCAGTGCTGTAGACACGGATATAGATGCTACTAATCTGGCAGTTACTTTTACCGTTCCTGCCTCGGGGAGTGTGCTGGTTGTTTTATCTGGTATGGCAAGACGAGAATCGTCCTCTGCTTACCTGCAATGGACAGTACGAGCTTCTGTGACGACAATTGCCGTTCAAGCGGTTGTGCTTGAGTATACTGCAGAGTCACGTGTTTCTGCCAGAATACTTGTCACTGGCCTCACTCCAGGAGCCTCAATAACTTACAAATGGGGCCATAAGGTTATTTCAGGTGTTGGTCGCACCAAGTATGGCGGAGATGCTGGATCTGCTGTTATTGAAGTATGGGCGGCGCCTTAAGGCCCCAAAACAAACCCCCGGTTGGTAAAAAATATTCGGAGGACAGTCCTCATGAAAGTTTGAAATGTTGCATAATAGTCTTGTGCGATCAGTTCAACCGCTATGTAACATAAGAATAAGCCCAGTCAATGATTTAGGTAGTCTGGGCTTTTTTTGGGATGCTTCCGCACATGGATTTTTATTATATTGGCGTAACCACTTTTTGTTTGGCAAAAATGCTATACTATTAAAACACAAATAATAGTTTTCTAGGACGGAGAAGGGGATCAACGTGGCAGATAAAAAGGATTCAAAGGTACAAGAATCGGGTAAGACTCAGGCATTGGGCTTGGCGCTCGATAATATTGAAAAGCAGTTTGGCAAAGGGTCAATTATGCGCCTGGGCGATGCTCACAAAGCGGTAGTGGAATGTATTCCAACCGGTAGTTTAGCTCTAGACTTGGCGCTTGGTGGCGGCCTGCCAAAGGGGCGGATTATTGAAATTTACGGCCCAGAAAGCTCTGGTAAAACTACTTTAGCGTTACACGCAATTGCCGAGGTTCAAAAATCCGGTGGTACAGCAGCTTTTATTGATGCCGAGCACGCACTTGACCCAGCTTACGCTAAACGCCTTGGCGTAAAAACTGATAGCCTACTAATTTCTCAGCCTGATAACGGTGAGCAAGCGCTAGAGATTACAGAAACATTGGTTCGCTCTAATGCGGTTGACTTAGTTGTTGTGGATTCTGTCGCTGCCTTGGTGCCACGGGCAGAAATTGAGGGTGATATGGGAGATAGTCACATGGGCTTACAGGCTCGGCTTATGAGCCAGGCTCTCCGTAAGCTTACTGGTGTGATTAACCGCTCTAAAACCACAGTTATTTTTATTAATCAAATCCGCATGAAGATTGGTGTAATGTTTGGCAATCCAGAAACAACCACCGGCGGTAATGCACTTAAATTTTATGCATCTGTGCGCATGGATATCCGCCGTGTTAGCCAAATCAAACAAGGCGAAGAAATTATTGGAAACCATTGCCGAGTAAAGGTAGTTAAAAACAAAATTGCCCCTCCGTTTAGACAGGCAGAATTTGACATTATGTATAATAAAGGCATTAGCCGTTCTGGCGATGTGTTAGACCTTGGCGTACAATATGATATTGTAGAAAAATCTGGCGCATGGTTTGCGTATGGTGGCAGTAAGATTGGCCAAGGCCGAGAAGCATCTAAAAAATACCTAGAAGATAACCCAAAAATCATGGAAGAAGTTGCCAAAAAAGTCACCGAAACTTCCAACAAGGAATAGCAATTGAAGCGAGTCGTTTTATTACATGGGACAGATGGTAGTCCGGATGAATTATGGTTCCCGTGGTTAAGTGAACAATTTGAGTTAGAAGGCTATAAAGTTTATGCGCCACTTTTGCCGGATAATCATACGCCAAATAAACAGAAATATGAAAGCTTTTTAAAAGAATCAGGGTGGGATTTTAGTAATAATATAATCGTTGGTCACTCATCGGGTGCAACAACTGTACTAAACTTACTTACTGAAGAGTGGTTTCCGAATGTAAAAGCAACAATTCTCGTAGGAACTTTTTTAAATGAGCATTTATTAAAACAAGTTAATCCAGACTGGTACGATGAAAAGCAGTTTATTGATTTATTTAAAGATTCATACGACATAGGTATGCTTAAAGAAAAATGTCAAAAATATTATTTTGTGCACGGTGATGACGACCCATATTGTAGTATTGATGATGCTACGGAATTATGCAAAAAGCTTGGCGGTAAAATGATTATAGTCAATAATGGCGGACATCTTGCATCTAGTTCTGGGATTTTGGAATTGCCACAAATAATCGAACAGCTTGAAGCTGACGATATTTTATGAAGATCACAGATATTAAACAGCAGGTTAAAAGGGCAGATAGGTACTCTATTTATATTGATGGAAAATACTCATTTAGTCTGTCCGCAAATGAATTATTAAACCAACATTTAAAAATTGGCCAAGAGTTTAATAGAAGTCAGTACAATGAGGTGCAACAAAAAGCATTAGAAGACAAAGCTTACATGCGTTCGTTAGACCTATTGGCGCGTCGCTCAAGAAGCGAGTGGGAAATGGAGCAGTATTTAATAAAGAAAAGTTATGACAACAACACCACAACACGAATACTTAGCAAGTTAAGAAAAAAAGGATTACTTGATGATCTAAAATTTGCTCAAATTTGGGTAGCAGACCGGCGAAGACTAAAGAATGTCAGCAAGCGTCGATTACTACAAGAATTACAACAAAAAAGAATTTCTAAGCAAATTATCGTTGAAGTTTTAGACAATGACGAAACTAACGAACAAGATGTTTTGCGTGAATTAATAATAAAAAAACGTAATCAAACTAGGTATCAAGATAGCCAAAGGCTAACAGCTTACCTTCTCCGTCAAGGCTTTAATTACGATGACATAAAACTTTCAATCATTGAGTTAAAGATACAGAATAGCTAAGATCTACTAACTTCATAAAATCTAGATGAGAAACGAGTACGATTACGCCATGGCTGGCATTGGAGCTGAATCTTGTGCTGTAGCTTCTCGTATAACAATTTTTTTATCAGTTATTTCTGTGATTTGACTACGGTCTATCATAAGCGCCCCACCCGTAAAGCTTTTAATTATTGACTGGCTTACGTGTAGTTTGTGAATTAAATAGGTATCTCTATCCAGGGCAAAGTCCGCTACTTTACCTAACTTTCTTTTGTGGTCTGATACTACGTTTTTACCAATTAAATTAAATTTATATGACAATATATCTTTTAAGCGGACTAATTCATCTGGGTGGGTTAGCGCCTCGTGGTCATCAACTACAAAACCCTCCGGGATAATTTCGCGAATATCTTGAGACAACAAAACCACATGTTTTTTGTCACCAAGGTCAGTAGCATGCCAGCCCTCAATTTTGAGGTTATTTGGGTTAACAATAAAATCGTTAATTACACCTATTGGCCTGCCAATCCGCAGGCTCATAATATTTTTGCCAATTAACTGTTGCCCTAAAGTAAGCATCACCTTTATTATAAACTAATATGATACATATTGAACTAAATACTCAAACTGCCGAACAAACTATGGCAATTGCAGAGAGGATTGGTCAAAATTTAAAAGGTGGAGAGGTTGTTGAGTTGGTGGCAGATGTTGGGGGAGGCAAAACAACTTTTGTAAGGGGGTTAGCAAAAGGCGCAGGTAGCAAAAATCACGTATCTAGCCCAACTTTTACAATTAGTAAAGTCTATCAAGCACCAAAGTTTGAGATTGTTCACTTTGACTTTTATCGATTAGAAGAGTCAGGCTTGATTGAGTATGAGATTCAAGAAGCAATTTTTGACCCTATAACTGTAATAGTTGTTGAGTGGTCAGATGTTATAAAGCACATTTTGCCAGAAGAAAGGTTAGTTATTTCAATATATCAAACACACGAAGACGAACGGACATTAAGTTTTGCTGCTCAATCTAAATTAAGATATTTATTGGAGGGTGTATGATACTAACTATTAGAACTGATAATCCACAGGCAGAAGTCGGATTGTTTTTTGACACTGGGCAAAAGCGTCAATATAAAAAATGGCAAGCACATCGGCAGTTGGCGGAGTCAATTCATAAAGAAATCGATGTTTTGCTTAAAGCAGAATCTAAAACTTGGCAAGACGTATCCGGAATAATTTGCTACAAGGGTCCAGGAAGTTATACGGGGTTGCGCATTGGGCTGACGGTAGCAAACGCGCTTAGTTATGGCTTAGGTATACCGATAATTGGCCAAATAGGTACTGATTGGAAAAGGCAGGGAGCTGAGAGAATTGCGCAAGGAAATAATGAAAATCAAATAGCCCCAGAATACGGTGCCGAACCCCGAATAACTCTTCAGAAAAAGTAAATTACTAAAGTTTATATATAACAATTCATCAGCAATTACGCTAGCCTTTAAAAATTGATTAATCCATCTTTTAAAACATAAAAAATGTTGACTATAATTTCGGTTATGGTTAACATTAAGTTAAATTTAAAAAGAAGAAGGGGTTCAGTTTATGGGTATTAAAACCTTTGGTAGAATTGGATTAGCAAGTTTATTAATAATTTCACAGTTTGTTGGTATAGCTAGTCTTACTTTAAAAAATCTTATGCTGCTAGTATTGAGCCAGATGGTCCTATCAAAAAAGTAATCGTAACATATAAAGATATTTCAGGTCTTCAAGCAGAGACAATAGAAGAGCAACGTGAATTGGTTAGGTACCAAAAAAACCAATTAATGGTTGAGCAAATCCAAACGGAAGGGTATAAAAAGATTGTACGTAACTTGAACAATATTCCAGTTTCAATTATGGATGTAGACGCTGCAGGCGAAGCATCTTTAAAGGCATCCGATAAAGTAGTTTCAGTGGTTGAAGAAAAATATATGAAATCAACACTAAAAGATACGATACCATTCTTAGGAGGTTCAGCTTCGACAGGATTTAGTGACGGGTTTTCAAGTTATACCGGAAACGGGCAGATTGTTGCTGTGATAGATGAAGGTTTTAATGAGCCTCATCCAATGCTAGATGGTTCTTTCACTAATGAGTTATGTTTAAGCGAATCATACCAAGAATACCTTAATGCTATAGTAGAAAGCGCATGCCCTGGTTCTGCTACTGAGTCTGAAGCGACAGGTTCGACACTACCCAACACTTCTAGTAATAATCATGGCTCAAGTGTTTCTAGTGCAGCTGTTGGTCGTCATGTTACGGCAGGGCCAGATCATTATTCTGGAGTTGCCAAGGCTTCGGACATTTATCCCGTTAAAATTGTGATGAAAGTAACTGAAAAATCTGGGTATGATTTGTGTGATGATAGTGTCCCAACTTTATCTGTTTGTTATCTTCTTGCAATGTCAGTAGTTCTTACAGCACTCGATAAAATAATTGATTTATCAAATGATGGAACATTGGGCAAGCCAATCGCAGCTATTAATGCAAGTTTTGGATCAGAAGATTTCTATAGTAACGAATCAGCATGCGATGCAGCAAATATTGGATATGCGGAAGCATTTGCTAGTCTAAAACTTGCAAATATTGCTCCTATAGTGGCAGCTGGCAATAGCGGAGATGGTGTTAATCAAGATAAATTGGGTTCACCTGCATGCGTCACCAATGCAATAGGTGTCTCATCAAGCACCAGAAGTGATACAATGGCGTATTATTCTAATGCTGGCACACTAACTGATTTAGTAGCGCCTGGTGGCGATATGAGTGGATCGGGCGACGGAGGTATTATTTTGGCAGGTGATGGATCAAGCATGTCTGCAATGCAAGGCACATCGTTTGCAGCTCCTATAGTCGCCGGTGCTTATGCAGTTATGCGTGAGCAAAATCCAACAATTTCTGTCGATACTGTACTTAGGGTGTTCCAAGAAACTGGTGCTAATGTTGTTGAAAATAGAGCAGGATACACAGCCATTACTCACAAAAGGCTTGCTCTTGCCAGTGCTCTAGCAGCATCTACTGATCTTCCTTCTATTACATCCGTAACGCCACAAGGATCATCTTTTAGTGATGGCGATACAGTAAGTCTTGATATTGTGGCTCCAAATGCTGTTTCTTGTTCACAGGTTGGAGGAGCAGGCACAGCATCAATATCAAGTGGTCAAGGAACTATGGATATTACAATAGGCGGCGGAACTCAAAGTTATTTAATTGAATGTATTGACTCAAATAATTATGCGGCTCGTTTTTCGATTACATTAGCAGCTTCAGGTAGTAGCGGAATTCCTGGATCTGAAAATGTGGGATCTAACGGTCAGGTTTTGGGCTCTATCACTCCAGGTACACCTAATACGGGGTTTCAGCGTTTATTTAGGCAGAATATCCTACTAACGCTAGCGCTAACATTTGCTTCATCGGGTCTAATAATTTACTTAGCAATAAACAGAAAAAAACTTACATCAAATAAATAGTTATAAGAGAACAATAATCTTGAATTTCGAAAATATGCTTATTTTTTCAAAAGAATGCAAAAATGTACCAAAGTTAGAATTCTGCAAAATAGTAAATTCTAAGTAATTTGTAAAAAGCATTAATATTTAGTAAAAATGCATACTGTGAAATATAGTTGTAACTAAAACCACAAAAATACATAAAAAACTTGACAAAAATACACTTTAACCATAAGCTCATAGTAGCGTACTTTAAACAACAAAAAGAGGAGAACAAAAACGTGAAAACAAACAAACTTCTATTAGCTTTTGGTACATTTAGTATCGCTTTGCTTGCCGCACTTACGTTTACTAAAGCTAATGCTTTCGCTGCAGCTAGAACATGGGATGGCGGTGGCTCAGACGATAACTTTAGTACCGCTGCAAATTGGGACGCCGACACAATGCCTGTTAGTGGTGACAGTATTATTTTGCCGCTTGACATGGTGTTTGCAGGTTGTACTGGCAATACCCCAATTAATTTAAATAATGATTTAGACTCTTCTACAATTACACTCACAGGTGTTACAGTAAATAGTTCAAAGCCAGAAGGTTGTGTTGCGGATGCTACTATAAATGGCAATACAATTAAAACTTCAGGCAATGTTATTGGAGCTGGATGGAGTGCAATATTTAATACTAACATAGAAACAGCTGGTAATATCACAATTGAAAATATAAGAGCGTCAGCTGATTTAATTATCGGGACCAATAACGTAACTGTGGAAGAAAGTTATTTTGATGGTGTCTCTGGCTCAGGTAGTTTAACTTTAGATAGTGATGGTATGGGTGGTGGCGGTGGTGGTGACTGCTCTGCACAGGCGCAACCTAATCCATTTGGTGGTGATGGTTCTGGGTTTAGCGGGCCAATAATAATTACGGGTCATGCCAATATTATAGTTACATCTCGAGACGGGGATGTCGCAAGGCATGCATCAAGCATAACAGTAGATGGTGGCAATAGCGGTGTATCATTTAATACTGATAATGGTAATAACCTAAGTTACAGTAAAAACATAACAATTAACGGTGGATATTTATCTGCATCACAATCATATGATGAAGCTTGCAACTATCCGATTAATATTACAAATGTAGAGTTGACAGGTAATATCACAATTAATGCTACTACTACCGTAAATTTATATAAAGCAAACTTAAACTTTACAGGTTCGTTGAACGGAAAAGAAAATATAGCATTGCAAACTGGACAATCAGGAACAATATCATATCCTGATGGTTCAACTCAGAAAAGTGAAATGAAAGTGGTAACAATTGATAGCACTGATAATTGTATGGATGCTTGGATAGGATCTTCGGTAAACGCAAAATTGATTATGAATATTGACTGCTCTGAGTCGGTTGGATTTAGTGCTGATTATCCATTTAGCATATATGGGATATTTGCGGGAGTTGGTAAAATAGGCCATGTTAAAATAGAAAACGGTGGGAAAATTGCACCCGGTTTGAGCCCAGGAACGTTAACTACTGGTAATATCGAATGGGTAGAAGGCTCTACATACGAATTTGAAATAGGCAAAGACGGTGCAGATAAAATCGTTGCAAATGGCACAGTAACGCTCGGTAACGGAACATTAAGCGTATTGCGATATCAAGATTACGCTCCAAAATCCGGTGATGTTTATACAATAATCGAGAACGATGGATCTGACGCAGTTAGTGGAACATTTAAGGATTTGCCAGAAGGTGCAACTTTTACCACAGCAGACGGAGCAGTTTACAGAATTAATTATGTAGGCGGTGATGGTAACGACATAATTTTAACAGTTGTTGGCGCGCCAAAAGTCCCAAATACAGGTTCAGAGTTGATTAAAAATAATCCTATGGCAACTTTTGCAGTTACAACAATTGCTGCTTTAATAGTTGGAGCTATTGCAAGAAAGCGCGCTATACTTAGCAAATAACAACAAAAAACCCAATTATTGATTGGGCAAACAAATAATAAAACGGATACAAAAACAAAATGTTAAAACTTGATTCAATTGAAATGTCTAGCCGATTAAAAACATATAATTCTCGGTCAGTTAAGAGGGTAGAGCCACGTAGTCGGGTTAATCACTTAACTAAGCGAGTCGGTATGGATGTCTGGGAGCCAGCGTTAAAGGACGTAGTTTTTAATAATACTACCGAATCACCTAAAAACACAAAGCACACAACTGACATTAGTGTTAATAATATTGGTACATCTAAAATTACAGATGTTCAAAACCGCTCAAGTTTTACACCTCGCACCATAAGCCCAAATAAATACATTAACAAAGAGTCGAATAATATAAGCGATTTAGAAGCAGACAGTATGTTCCGTAAACTTGATTTTTCAGCTTCAGCCAGTGATTGGAAAAAACAAAAAAAATCAAACTTTAATTTTGGTAAATCAAATATAACTAAAGCTGGATTTAAAAATTTTGCATTATATGGAATGGCCGTAACGGTATTTTTATTTGGCGTGGCAGCAGCGATGAATTCATTTATGACCGATAAAAAGATAGTAGAAGCAGCGGCAAAACCACAAGAATCAAGTGATCAAGAAGAATTTGGGGGTGCGACAGACGATGCTAGTGACGAATCAAAAACAGATGTAGGAGCATATAAAGTAGCACCAGATATGCCTAGAGTAATATACATACCAAAACTAAAGGTAAACGCAAGAGTAACAAAAATGGGTATAAAAAATGACGGATCATTAGAAGCGCCAAAAAATGTACATGATGCAGGTTGGTATAAAAATAGCTCAAAACCCGGTAGCCCTGGTGGAGCATCTTTGATCGATGGTCATGTATCTGGGCCAACCCAAAAAGGGGTATTCTATAAGATTGAAACATTAAAGTCTGGTGATGTAATCACGATAGAACGTGGCGATGGTAGTAAATTAGAATACAGTGTTGTCAAGACAGAAGTTGCTAAAGCAACTGAAACTGATATGGCAAAAATGATGTTGCCTGTTACAGTCGGTAAGCACGGGCTAAACTTAATTACTTGCACTGGTAAGTTTGACTCATCCACCAAAACCTACGAAGACCGAGCACTTGTTTATGCAGAGTTTGTAAAAGCTTACTAAATGTTAGGTTAAACTAATTGATTGCAGTATAATCTGGCATAGGATTAGAGTTTTCAAAAAACAAATCCGATTAATTAATTGATTTATAAATTTTGGTTGGTCATAAAGAAGTGATAGTGATTGAACCAATCAGAGTTTTGAATGCATATTCAGTGCAAAGGCTTAAACTAGGGCTATAAATTTAAAAACTTTAAATCTAAAAGTAATCATACAAATAAAAAACTTAAGATTACTAACACTGAAGGTGCGAGAAAGGAAAAACAGATGGAACCAATCACCATAGTATTACTTGTGGCTGGTCTTGCTGCTGGTTTTGGTGGTAATGTCCTTATTACGCGCCAAAAAGCTGGCAAAGCTGAGGACGTTGCTAAAAAAGAAGTAGAAAAAGCCAAAAAAGAAGCACGTAAAATCGTGCAAGACGCCCGCGATGATGCAACTAAAATAGCGGATGAAGCTCGCAAAGAAGAGCAAACCAGACGTCGAGAGTTTAAAGATATAGAAAAGCGTTTACTAGACCGCGAAGAGTCACTAGATAAAAAATTAGATCAACTAGATAAACGCAATGAGAATTTGCGCAAAAGTGAAGATGAAGTAGAAGGGCTCAAGGATGAAATCCGCAAAATCCGTACCAAACAGCAAGAAAAGCTTGAGAAAGTTGCTAAGTTAAGTAAGTCTGACGCAGCTGATAAATTAATGCAAATGACTGAACGCGACATTAAAGCAGATTTAACTGGCTTGGTTGCAAAACTGCAAACAGAAGCTCAGGAACAAGCAGAAGAAAAAGCTGGTGTGATTATCGTAAGTGCTATGGAGCGCATGGCAAGCGAAGTCACAGCTGAACGTACAATCACAAGTGTCAAGCTTGAGGATGAAGAGATGAAAGGTCGTATAATCGGCAAAGAAGGCCGGAATATTCAAGCGCTACAGCGGGCAACTGGTGTAGATATTATGGTAGACGACACGCCAGGTTATATTGTACTTTCTAGCTTTGATCCTGTGCGCCGTGAGGTAGCTCGCCAAGCTGTAGAAATGTTGCTCAAAGATGGTCGTGTCCATCCGGGGCGGATTGAAGAAGTGGTTGAAAAAGCTCAAAAGAACGTTCAAAAAGATGTTTTGCGCGCAGGTGAGGACGCTGCTCGTGAAGTAGGTATAATTGGTATGCCAAAAGAGATTTTGCAAATTTTGGGTGAATTAAAGTACAGGACATCTTATGGCCAGAATGTCTTAAAGCATAGCACCGAAATGGCTCACATCGCAGGTATTATTGCAGAAGAAGTTGGTGCCGATGTAAAAACTGCAAAATATGCGGCGTTAGTTCATGACATTGGCAAGGCTCTAACTCATAAGGTTGAGGGCAAGCACCACCATATAAGTGGAGAAATTTTACGTAAATATGGCGCTCCAGAAGAAGTAGCTTTGGCCGCAGAACAGCACCACGATGACGTAGAAGCAACCACAACCGAGGCTTTGATTGTTAGGGTGGTTGATGCGATTAGTGCGGCTCGCCCTGGTGCTCGTAATATCAGCGCAGAGAATTTTGCAGAGCGCATGAAAGAATTAGAAAACGTTGCTAACAGCTTTGGTGGGATAGAAAAGTCGTACGCTATTAGTGCCGGGCGTGAGGTACGAGTTTTTGTTAAACCACAAAGCATTGATGATTTGTCGGCCATAAAACTCGCCCGCGATATCGCAACCAAGATTGAAAGCACCATGCAATACCCTGGCACCATCAAGGTTAATGTGATCCGCGAAACGCGCGCCATAGAATTTGCTAAATAAACTCAAGCTCTTAGTGTAAAATATTAGTAGGTGAAAAACTTGCTTTTAAATAAAATCAGATTATCTTGGTATTTTGGATTTTTCTTTATTTTATTTTTTTTGATTTTGAACTTCCTTCCAAGATTCAAATTTGAAGCCGGTGCATTGACACTGTTCTCTGTCAATTCTTTTTTATATGGCTTTTACATTTCACCAATTTTGGGAGCACAAAAAGCTCGCATAGAAGAACTTCATAGAATTGTGCGTGCTGAATCAAACGCCATCTTTACAATCATGCTTGCAACGAAAGGTCTACGAAAGCCACAACGTAGCAATTTACAGTCAAAGTTCTCACTTTATCTAACACAAACCTCTCACAAACTAAGGGGTGATGCAGAAAAGACTTATGAAGGAATCATTAGCTATTGCTTGGATTACGACGGCAAAGATAAAGATAAAATGAATAAGCTTTTAGAAAAAATAGTAGCCAATCAACAAAACAGAACAAACCTTAGCATGCAATTATCTAATAGAGTTTATAGCAATGAATGGATGATCATGATGGTACTATTCTCTATTACCTTGTCATTTATACTATTGCTAGATACCGGAAGTAGCCTTATTTTGCGCACAGTGACTGCGTTGTTATGTACTAGTTTGACGATGCTCGTATTGATTTTAATCAAGTTGAGTACACTATCACACAAAAAAGCAAAACAAATGTGGGAACCTTTTGAATCACTACTTTCTACACACTACTATCGCATTGATAAAAATTCGGACGACTAGCATTTAAATGATCTATAATGTATAATCCTCCCTGTTGGATATTAATTTTTGAAAATTAACGACGGGGTTTGGCGCAGTTGGCTAGCGCGCGCGGTTTGGGACCGCGAGGTCACAGGTTCGAGTCCTGTAACCCCGACCAAGTAAAGCGTTCCTTTCGGTTTTTATTTTATTAAGTATTAGCAGTATGTATATCTTTGAGCAGACAAGAATGTTGTGATTGTGACATATTCTTGCATATGTTGCATAAGCATTGTTATAATTTATTAACATAAGTTAAATAATAGGTGGGCAAGGAGGGTTTCCTAGTTCATGAGTAATATCAAAAAAATAATAAGTGCGAGCACACTTTTTGCATTAGTGATTGTAGCGGGTTTTGTGATTGTTGGTAGAGGCAGTGTTTCTGCACAAGAGCTGGTTCAAGAAAACAATCAACAAACTAACAATAACCAAAGTCAATCATTTAATTATGTTGCGCAACCAGGAGACTCTTTTAGTTTAATGGCGCGCAAGGCAATACAAACATACGGAATAAACAATAAAGTTAATTTAAGTGAAGCTCAAATTATTTTTGCAGAAACAAATATAACGCAAACTGCGGGGTCGCCAGTTTTAGCACAGGGTCAAAAAGTTGAAATAAATGAAACTACTGTAAAAGATTGGGTCGAAAAGGCAAAAAGCCTTACCGCCGAGCAACAAGCAGCTTGGGATGTTTATGCTAAACAAGCAAATTTCAATACAAACAAAGTTGGCCAAGCCTCATAAAACTCTTAAAGTAACTAAATAATTAAACCGCTAGTGTACAATATGTGTTATGCACGATATTGCGCTGGCGGTTTTGCCAGTTTTTGCCCTGCTTGTTTTAACAGAAGTACTTTGGCGTAATAATAGTTTGCGTGGTGAGTCAGCACGCAAGTTTATCCATATAGTAGTTGGGTCTTATGTGGCTTTTTGGCCATTTTTGATTAGCTTTGAAACCATTCAGCTTGTGAGCGCAGCATTTTTGATAGTTATTGGTATTTCACTTCGTTTTCATATATTTAAAGCTATACATGGTGTCGCCCGAAAAACTTGGGGTGAGGTGCTGTTCGCGGTTGGGATTGGCTTAATTGCAGTACTGACAAATGAACCATGGGTGTTTACGGCTTGTATTTTGCATATGAGTGTGGCAGATGGTTTTGCTGCTTTGGCTGGTAAACGTTGGGGCGAAAGTACTCGATATAAAGTTTATGGTCATGAAAAAAGTTTAGTTGGCACAGTAGTTTTTTGGCTGTGTTCGTTATTAATTACCGGTTTAGCGATAATTAATATTCCTGAACTTCAAGCTAATGCGTCAACCTATTTATTGTGGTTACCGTTTGCAACAAGTTTTGCAGAAAATATCGGCATAAATGGCACAGATAACGTGTTAGTGCCAGTGCTGGTATATATTGCATTAACAGTCTGATCATAAAAATTAAAAACAATTGTGTTTACTAAGCTCGTACATTTTATACATTGCATTAATCAAAACTGTGCTACAATAACCACAAGCACAAATAACCAAGGAGAAGGGAATTAAACTAACGTTATGGACGTGTCACCTCTTAATAGCAAATCAACTAACAAACCAAGCAAATCCAAAAAGCTATCTTCAAAACAAAAGAAACTAATCCTAACCTTAGCAGCCATATTACTAGTAATACTAGCCTTCTGTGGAGTATATAAGTACTCTTACAATAAAGGCTACAAAGCCGGAGAAGCTAACGCCAAAAAGAATACTGCCAGTAACGCCCAAGACCTACTAGGTAACATCCAAAACCCATTTAAAACCCAAACCGGCCAAGTAGAAAAACTAGAAGGTGAAACTCTAACCATAACTAACTCTAAAGGTGAAACCAAAACAATCAAGATAACCAACAGTACCAAAATAACCAAAAAAACTGAAACCCTAAACAAAGACGCCCTAACCAAAGGCACCAAAGTCACTATCTTCACAAGCGGAGAAGGTGACAACCTAAGTGCAACACGAGTAGTGGTAAGATAACCCCTCAGCCCACCAAAAAGCAAAACGTTAGATTTAAGATATAAGACGCGAGTCGTAAAAATTCAAGATTTAAGTTACGAGGTTTTTAGAGGATGAACCTCTAAAAACCTAAAAAGTGAGAAATGTGGTGGGGTAGGTTTAATTTAAAATAATTTGCTGAAAAATGATTAAAATTTTAAAGATATTCTCAGACTGTAACTGGTATAATATACAACTAAATGAAGAGGGTTAAAATAACACGCAAAACTAGCACTTTGTTATTAACTGTTGGCTTTGTGTTGGTAATTATTTTTGCCGGTGCTATATTTTTTAAGAACAAAAAAGAGCCTCAGCCACAAAATGAACCAACAATCACTTATTCTACTGACACACCAGACGAATCTAAGACCAACGCTGAAAATTATAACTGGAAAGGCGCGTTAGACGAGCCTAAAAAAATAAAAATTAATCAAATAAGTGTGGATGCATTCATACAAAAAGCTGGTGTTGATCAAAAAAATCAAGTTGCTGTACCAAATAATGTGCATTTGGCTGGATGGTATAACCAAAGTCAAAAACCTGGCCAAAATGGGCTATCAATTATTGCTGGCCATGTAACTGGCAAGAAAAGCGACGGCGTATTTAAGCAATTAGGTGTTTTAAAAGCAGGTGATATATTTGAGATAGAACTTGGTAACGGTGAAGTAAAAAGCTACAAAGTAATCGAAACAAAACAAGTCAAAGAGGCAGAATCTGCCGGAGTGCTATTCTCTCAAAACCCTAAAGTAAAAAGTCAAGTTAATTTGATAACATGTGGCGGTTCTTTTAATAAAACCACCAATCAATATGATGATCGTATCATCGTTAGTGGTGAACTCCAAGTTTAATCATTGTATACAGATTAATATTTTATTATACTTAAGCTTATGAAAAGTGTTAATAGCTGGGCAATAAATAGTTATGCCTAGACTCCCAATTCCTGGTCAAGACGGTGGTACCTGGGGTAACTTACTCAATGAGTATTTGAGCGTATCACACAATTCAGACGGCACTATTAAATCGTCCGCTTTGCCGCCGGCACCGACAGATGGGGCTACCGGCGCTACTGGCCCAATTGGTGCGACCGGTGTTCAGGGTATTCCTGGATCAGATGGAGCAACCGGTGCTACGGGCTCTCAGGGTGTGGTGGGAGACCAAGGATTTACAGGAGCGACGGGCCCAACTGGCATAGCTGGTTTGCCTGGTGCCACTGGTGCTGTTGGCGCCACTGGTGCCACAGGCGATAGCGGCACCTCACGTGTTTGGTTTTATGACACAGGTGATTATATAGAAAAGCCAAATGCACGAATATTTGTTGGCCCAGTTGATCCCGGTACAGAAGGCTTTACCTTAGCTGACGGTGATATTTGGGAAGACACTAGTGCATGACTCGCAAGATTAGGCAAGGTGGCCAGTGGGTACAAGTCAGTGGGGCAAATATTGATTCAGTTGAAGTAGTGCAAAATTCTGTTGACGCTATCGACCCAAGTAAACTGTATCTTATAGCAAATAGTGTTACTCCGAGTGACTTGGTAACGTTTCGTGTAAATGGCAAGCTAGGTTCTGGCATCTGGTTCGGTGGCAATGAAATGTGGGTACCACCAGTGCAAGCTGTGGGTGGTGCAGAGACTGATATTATGGTTTCTGGCACCCCATATCGGGTTCACACCTTCACTAGTAATCTTGATTTTGAAGTACTTGTCGCTTCACTCAACGTTGAGTATCTAATTGTTGGTGCTGGCGGTAATGGTGGAACGGCTAATTCAGTAGGTCTTTATTATTCGGGTGGTGGGGGAGGAGCGGGTGGTGATGTGTTGGCAGGAGTAATCACGCTTGGTAATGGTATTTACGCTTGCACAGCAGGGGCAGGGTCTGATTCTTCAATAGCGAGCGTAGCGACAGCCACAAAAGGGGCTAATGGAGGTGCTGGGGCAAATCCTAAGGCGGGCAACGGTGGATCGAATACTAACTACACTGGTGGCGCGGGTCCAAGTTCAGCTAGTAATGTAACCGGTGGCGGTGGTGGTGCTGGGGCATCGGCCAACGGTTCAAATGGAAGTGTTTCAGGCTCATCAGCATCACAAACAGGAGGTGCCGGGGGAGAAGGGGTGCTCTCGTCTATAACAGGAACAGCTATTGTTTATGGATCTGGTGGTGGCGGAGGACATGGATATGGCAGCTTTGGAATAGCTCGGGCAGGCGGTACCGGTGCGGGTACAGGTGCAGCAGTCAATAATGCTACTGACCCAATAGCCAATCGTGGCGGTGGTGGAGGCGGTGCTGCTGGTTACTCTGGCCCGAAGAATGCATCCAATGGTGCTGCTGGAGTTATTATTATTAGGTATCCATTAGCATGAGTATTACAAAGTGAGTAGCAGAAAAATCCGAAACGATGGCCAGTGGGTACAAATAGGTGGCACAGTAGATAGCGTACTGCCAATAACCCAATCTAATTATGATGCATTGTCATCTAAAGATCCTAGTAAGATGTATGTTATTACGGATAGTGCTGGGGCAGCCTTAACGGCACAATCCTTTCGTGTCAACCAACGGCTCGTACAGAAGATAATGGTCGGAGACAATCAACTCTGGCAGCCTGTGGTTTTTGCCACCGGTGGTACAGTTACGGATATTGATGTGGGCGGTGTTATGTGGAGAGTTCATATATTTACATCGTCAGGGCAACTTGAGGTTTTACAAGATAACTTGAGTATTGAATATCTAGTTGTTGGCGGCGGTGGCGGCGGAGGTGTTCCATCCGGATACAGTGGCGGTGGCGGTGGTGCAGGGGGTTATCTTGAAGGAGCAATTTCGTTACCAATTTCTGTTATTAATATTTCTGTAGGAAACGGGGGAGCTGTTGGAAGTCAGGGTCAAAATTCTTCCATCGATTCTAGTGTGATATCGATTGGTGGTGGTGCTGGAGGAAATGGAACTTCAGGTTCTGGAGGATTGGGTGGATCTGGCGGGGGCGGAACTTATAATTTAGGTTCTGCAGGAGCTGCAACAAGTGGTCAAGGCAATCCTGGCGGTCCCGGAGCAGCAAGTGCGGGTATAAGTGGTGGCGGTGGGGGTGCAGCTGGAAGTGGGAGCGAATACGGAAACGGTGGTAACGGACGTCAATCCTCAATTACAGGTACTCTTCAATACTATGCAGGCGGTGGTGGAGGCGGTCGCTACAGTGGCAGTAGCGGAGGACCTGGTGGTGGCGGCATCGGTGGTGGCGGCGACGGAGGCAAAGGAAGTGCAGCAGTTGCAGGGACACCAAATTCTGGCGGCGGCGGTGGCGGCGGCGGAACTGCAGCTGCAGGTGGTTCAGGTATAGTAATTGTTCGCTACCAGTTTGGCTGATATGTATACAATGGTCATGGTAAGATATCACTATGGCAAAAATGCGAGAGCAAATGACGTTTCATGTTGTTTCTTTACCTCATACTCAAACAACGCTAGAGTACGAGGCTTGTGCTTACACATCAAAGGTTCGTAAATTTTGCAACATGATGAAATCGCTCGGACATACAGTTTACCTTTATGCTTCAGAGGAAAACGAGGCAGACGTTGATGAGTTAATAACTACTGCATCAAAAAAAGATCAACAAAAATGGTTTGGCAATAATAACTTTAAGCAAAACTTTTTTAATTTAACTTGGGATGCAAAAGATGAACATTGGCAAGTTACCAACAAACGTTCCATTACGGCCATAAAAAAACGCATTAGCAAAAAGGATTTTATCTGCTTAATTGGTGGTGTTTGTCAAAAGCAAATTGCCGATGCTTTTCCGGCACATATGTCGGTAGAATACGGAATAGGCTATGAGGGCGTTTTTGCACCGTACCGGGTTTACGAATCATATTCACATATGCATTTTGTTCAAGGCAAACTAAATGATGACAATGGTAGATTTTTTGATGCGGTTATTCCTAATTATTTTGAGCCAGAAAACTTCCCTTTCAAAAATGTAAAAGAAGATTACTTTTTGTTTTTAGGACGATTTATTGAACGAAAGGGTTTAGAAATTGCGGTTGAAGTTACACGCCGGATGGGCAAAAAATTAGTCATGGCCGGGCAGGGAGTACGTGAAGTTAAAGGTAATAAAATTATTGGTGATAACTTTACCGTAGCAGGTGACCATATTATTCATCTTGGTCATGCTGATGTTAAGCAGCGAGCGGCACTACTTCGTAATGCTACGGCCACATTCATGGCTACTACTTATTTGGAGCCGTTTGGTGGCGTAGCAATAGAAAGCTTAATGTGCGGGACGCCAGTTATTGCTACTGATTTTGGGGCTTTTGTAGAGAATATTCAACATGGAGTTCATGGATATCGGTTTAGAACAATCGGTGAGGCAGAATGGGCGGCAAAAAATGTTCACAAACTAAATAACAAGAAAATCCACGAATATGCTGTTAAGAATTTCAGCGTAGATAGGGTTAAATACCAGTACCAGGCATATTTTGAACAACTGCTAACTTTATGGGAAGATGGTTTTTACTCTAAATGGGACAGGGGTGTATCAAAATATAAACGCTATTTTCGCTCATGATTTGTTATCCATGTTAGCAGTATTTATTAACAATTTAATGATTCGCCAATAGAGTATTTTGCACCCCAGTTGGCCATTTGGCGCAGAACTCCATGTAGTTCTGAACCTTTTTTGGTAATTTGATAACGGTAGCGTGGCGGGTGTTCACAGTATTGGCTCTTTGATATTATTTGCTCGGACTCTAATTTGTCAAGACGTTGGCTGAGGGTGCGAGGGCTAATGCTGTCAAGGGCATGTTCTAGTTCAGAAAATGTTGCTTGACTTTTTGACAGTTCTAGTAAAATGCGAGCAGTCCATTTGTCACCAATTATTTGCAAAGTCCTTTGTACGCAACCTGGGCGTTTTTCTATCGGTTTCATGAGTTACATTATAATACACTTTACAAAGTATAGCTAGTAACTATACAATGTATAGCGTAATTTAATTTAAGGAGAAACAATGAATTTAAAAATTGGAATTATAATTGGTAGCACAAGGCCTACCCGCGCTGGTAAAACCATTACTGATTGGTTTTATTCACAGGTTAAAGATACACCAGATGTTAAGTTTGATATTATTGACTTAAAAACAGAAAACTTACCATTTTTGAGCGAACCACAATCGGCAGTTACGGGAGTTTATGAGCAAGAAAAGTCTAGAGCTTGGAGCAAGAAAATTGCTAATTATGACGGTTTTGTTTTTGTAACTTCAGAATACAACCACGGTTACCCAGCACCACTTAAAAACGCAATTGATACTTTGTTTCATGAATGGAGCAAAAAGCCGGTAGCTTTTGTTGGTTATGGCGGCCTTGGTGGTAGCCGAGCTATTGAACAGCTCATTCCGGTAATCGCCAGAACAGGCGCCGTGCCTTTGGCTGCCCCAACATTAAATATAACCAATGTTTGGTCTGCTATTGATGACGCTGGCAATGTTAAGCCAGAAAATATTATGGGTGACCATGAAAAACTAGTTGAAAACCTAATTTGGTGGGCAAAGACTTTAAAACCATCTCGAGAATCAGTCAAATAATCAAACTTAAATAGATCTAACAAGCAAAAAGCTGTTATTGCTCATGCTTGCGCATTAGTAAAAAACCTGTTATTGTCGCCTCATGAACGTTTTTGAGCGGTTTCCGTTACCAGAAATCCCAGAATCAAAGGAAGGTATTGCACCCGCAGATCAATTTGCCGAAGAAATTGAATTGCGGGTAGCTACCTTAAACGACTGTGTTGAAGATTTAATTGAGCGACGAATGACTTTTGCGCCCTACACTTTAATAACCATTGAGGGACAAAGGAATAATTTTATTCAACATTACTGCATGCTTAAATTTTTGAGTCAACGTAATTTACTCGATAGATATTATGAAGATGCTAGCGCTATAAGATATAAAAATAGAACCGACTGGGAGGTAGTGCTAAATCGTCCATTGTCCGGTACTAGTTTGACAGAAGAATATAGAATTGAAAGCCGAGAACCAAATAGTATGACAGATAGCGATAGGCACTTGTTTATTTTAAGATATAAACTTAATAAATTTTAAACTAAATAAAAACAGCTTTTGAATGTATTAAACATAAAACTGTTTTTGATATGTTTTGGTGGGGGTGGTTGGAATTGAACCAACGACCAATCGGTTATGCGTACCACTACAACTTTAGTTGCCCCTTTCGGGTTTGATGGTCTGGACTGTCTCTTCATCCTTCTTAGCCACTAAGGCTACGAAGGAGCCTGCCGTACAGTCTCTACACCTTCCCGCTGATAAGCGGGCTTGGCTCGGGATTGCCATTTTAAAGGGTTCCCCGAATTTGACAAGATATACTTATCGGTTGCCCGATAAGCAGCCCTAAACAATTGTGCATATCTAGTATAAACTACAGTTATGAATAAAGAGTCTAGCTGCAAGATCTGTAGCAAAACCCTCAAAGGTAGACAAACATTCTTTTGCTCGATTAAATGCAAAAATGCTGCACATTAATCTTATCCAGCCCAGAATAAATGAGGGCTAGAACGCAAACTTCACTATGTAGAGAAGCTTGGCGGAAAATGCTCAAAGTGCGGTTATGCTAAGAATCTTGCTGCTCTAGCTTTTCACCATTTGAATGGTAAAGAATTTCAGCTGGATGCCCGCGCTCTATCTAACCGTAGGTTGAATCCTATTCTAGAAGAGATCGCAAAATGCGTTCTACTCTGTCATAACTGTCATGCTGAGACACATAATCCCAGTTTAGACTTAGCTAAATTGTCAATTGAGCCGACTGCTCTAACCACTGAGCTACACCCCCTTGTATAGTTGTGAATTATATTCAACCATCATCAAGATTGTTAATAGTTAGAAAATAATTACAGAATTACAGATTATAAAGTGAACTTTATAATCTGGTGTAGCTAGGAACTTTGCTTAAATACTTAAAATTCATATGTAAGCAACAGAGTGGATTATAACAGAAAAACGATTCAGTATATAATGGTTACGGATAATTATGATACAAAAAATAATTCAACAAACCCTACATTTTATACGTCGACTAACTGACATGCGTTTTTTGGGTCAAGTAATCTTCGTAATTATTATTCTGTTAGTCAGCTGGAGTACAGCCAAAGCTATTCAACAAAATTATGATATTCAAAAACAAGTTGCATCAAAGCAAAAAGAAAACGATGTCCAAAAACTTAAAAACGAAAACTTAAAAATTAAGAATAAATACCTTGAAACAGATGAATATTTAGAACTTACCGCTCGACGCCGGTTAGGCAAAGCGGCACCTGGTGAAACTTTAGTAATAATCTCTAAAGAAGTTGCATTGCGTAACACTGTAGAAAGTAGTATAAAGCCCGACGAGCAAATCCAGCAAGAAGCTGATGAAACCAAACCAACCTACCAACGCAACTTAGAGGCTTGGTCTAGGTTTTTCTTCCGTCACTAAATTTGAATTAGGTCTGAACTATTAACTTTAAAATAGTTTCTTGAAATTGGCTAACTATTAGGTAGCCTATGCCAAAAGCTATTAAAAAACTAATAGCCAGTATCAATAAATTGTGTGTTAAAGAATTTTCCACCTTCTTTTTCATACTTTAATATTAACAGAAAAAATAAATCCCAGATACAAATATTGGTTACAACAATAAAAAAGATTCAGATAAAACGGGTCACTTTTGTTGTTTGCGGGACTAAGGCTGGTAACGAGTTGTCCGCTTTGTACTATGCTCGAAGTAAACTATTGCACGCAGAAGTTTGCGAACGCACCTCGGACAATTATACTTTCTGAGAAAAACTGAGCCACAGAATCAAGCCTAGCTCATAATATGAAAAAGACCCCACTTGGAGTGGGGTACTTTTCATGGTTGCGGGACCAGGACTCGAACCTGGGACCTCGTGGTTATGAGCCACGCGAGCTGCCGCTGCTCCATCCCGCGTCGGCGGTTATAAAGTTGTAAAATGATGCAAACTTACAACTTAGCAAACACTATAATACTAAACAGGGGTAGGATTGTCAATAATCCAAGAGAGGATTATTTTACTTATTAAGCAACAGCGGTTATGCTATAAGTACATATGCAACAGGAGCCACGCAAAAGATCATGGAATGCTGACATTGTTAATGTTCGGCGAACGTATAGCTCTAAGCCACAGACTGTTGACAGGGTGAGTATTCCAGTTAGCACCGAAAAACCAACCTCTGCTATTGGCCACTCTGCACTAAAAGCCGTAACCGAGCAAAAAATCACCACCAAACATAGAGAAATAAAGCAGGTAGAAGATGTTGACGAGGCAACCTTGGCTGATGTATCTAAAAAGATGTATAGGCCAAATTACTACAAGCATTCTCACAAAATACCGATGATGGATCATGTTGGCGAGCTCCGTAGGCGTGCATTATATTGTTTGATAGCACTATTTATTGGCGGAATAATTGGTTATAAGTTCCAAGACCAAATTATCGCTTGGTTGGTTAAGCCACTCGGTCAACAATTGTTTTACACCAGTCCAACTGGCGGGTTTGATTTTTTAATTAAAATTTGTTTGTTTTTTGGATTTATTTTGGCTGTGCCAGTGATAATTTATAACTTGTTTAAGTTTATCTCTCCGGCGATTCCGCCTCATGTTACTTATAGCTTTGCAAAAATAATTTCTGTTTCTATAGTGCTGGCACTCGCTGGCGTGGCGTTTGCATATTTTGTGAGTTTGCCATCGGCACTTCACTTTTTGAATAATTTTAGCAATGACCAAGTCTCGTCATTGATTAGTGCTCAAGAATATTTTAACTTTGTGATGATTTATATGGCCGGCTTTGCCTTGTTGTTCCAGATGCCGTTAGTCTTTTCTTTTATCAACAAAGTCAAGCCACTTAAACCCTCGCAGTTACTAAAAAAACAAAAAGTTGTTATTTTGGTAAGTTTTATTATCGCAGCAATGTTAACACCAACACCAGACCCAATTAATCAAGCCTTAATGGCGGCGCCAATAATTGCTTTATACCAAACTTCAATTGGGGTGGTTTGGCGCGATAACAAACGCGGTTATGGCAAGCAACAGCGTAACCGGCAACTAGAATTTGCTTAAACCAAGTTAAGCAGTCAGCATAGTAAACTCAGCAACAGTTTGTTCGTTTGGCTCGGAGTTGATTGAAATGGTGCCGTTGATTTTGTCCAGCAGTTGTTTATCTATAAATAGGCTTAGGCCTAAACCATCATGATTATAGGTCAAAACATCTTCGCCAGTAGAAAAAGGTTTAAATAATAATTGAATATTTTCGGGCTTGATGCCAACACCATTATCAGTAATTTTTACCGTTATTTTATGGCTATTTTCAATTACAGAGATGTCAATATTGCCACCTTCTTTGCTGAAGTCAGCAGCGTTTTCTAGTAAGCTGTTTAAAATAAATGAAAATTCAGTTGCGTGAATTACCGATTTAGGCCCTACTTTTATATCGCTTGAAACGTTGAGTTTTTTGACTTCAATAACTGATTGGTTGTTAGCTATTACTCCTGTAACAAGAGCAGAAATCGAGACCGTGCTGGCGGGTAAAGTGGCAGAAAATAGCAACTGCATCCGTTCCGACAATCTACCAAGCATAGTCAAGCTACTAGTTAAAAGTGACCTAACTTGCTGATTGGTTATTTGCTGGGCACCAGTTTGCATAGCCAAAGTAATTGATTGCAATGAGGTACCAAGCGAACGTATTATCCGGAGTCGTTTGTCTTCTAGTTCGACTGTGGCTTTTTGAATACTAACTATAACCGTGCGACGTTTATGGGTAAGGCGATTAAGCCTCAGGGCATTGGCAAAAATAAAGACGACCATAATGGCTATAACTATTTGGTATATAAAATAAGCAGATTTTGTTTCTATGCCAGTTTGAAGCAAGACCCAGTTTACGAACATACCACTTACTATTGCTAGCGAGATTGGTAAAATGAAGTACCATTTTGTAATAAAGTCTTTTAAACCAACTTTTTTAACATCATTGAGGCTAAGGAATAAACTATTGTCGGAATCATTAATAACTTCCATAGCAGCATAATCAATTGTAGTGGCTAAATCCAGGACGGTTGGTTTTAAAGTACTAATGGCAGTGGGTTCTGGAGGTTGAGCTTTTTCGAGCAATTCTATACTACTTTTTGAGGTTGCCAAAGGTGTGTTGAGGTGGTGAAGAACCAGACGCATAAAACTTTTTTGCTCGGCTAACTTGGCTTGGAGCTTTTTAATTAACAGTAGGATTTTGTTGATTTTGTGCTTGTCTAGCATTGCCTGCAGTAGTAATATTAGAGCTAATAATGCTAGTAATAGCCAGCTATAAAATGGTAACTGGCGTTTTTGCGCTTCTGGCAAATCATTAATTAGATTAATTAATGGATTTAAAAATGAGAAGCCCTTTACTGGTTGTGCTATTTGGTTTGGTGAAGCAGATTGCTTAGGCCTAGTCGGAGGTGTTGGTGTAGTATTATTTACAGGTTGTGGAGGTGGGTCTGGATCTTCTGGTGGTTGGGGAGGCTCTGGCGGTTCTGGTGGCTGAGGGGTGGTTGGGCAGGCTTGGCCATAAGCACACTGGCCATAAGCATCTTGCCCAAATTGGGCAAAGGTAGTTGATGTTGTTGCTAAAAATACCAATGTTGTAACTACCAAAAACATCAACAGATTTAGCAGAGATTTGTTTATGGCTTTAAAGCTAATGAATATTTGCATGGTTTGTTTTTTTGAGTTATGCTTAACAGTATAAACTAAATGAAGAAGAGAGGGAATATTCATATATGTTTGGTTTAGGCGTACCAGAACTATTAATCATCTTATTGATTCTTTTGCTTTTGTTTGGAGCCAGCCGCTTACCAAAGTTGTCTAAGTCGCTTGGTGAATCAGCACGAGAACTCCGTAAAGGGCTAAACGACGACCCACACGGCAAAGACGATTCAAAAGAAAAAAGCTAATATAGATTAGCTAAGAAACACTGGGGGAGGGAGTGGCTTACACACCAAAAGTTTTATTTGCGACAGGCTATCCGTCGACAACTGGTACGGTATTGTATACTGTGCCAGTCGGCGCTAGTGCTATTGTAAAAAATGTTGTTATGACTAATACTACCAGCGTTGATGCTTGGGTGCATCTTTCTGTTGTTCCTCAAGGTGATTCCTCGCAAGCATCGAACCGTATTCTGGCGGCATACAACGTCCCACCTAATGGTATTTCTACTTTAGATTGTAGTATTGTCGTACCGTCTCAAAGCTATTTACACGCTACTAATGGAACTAATAATGCTGTTACCATGACAATTTCTGGAGTGGAGATAACCTAATATGGCCGTCAATAGTAGTTTAAATGCGGTTGATCCAAGGCCAGTTGTCAGGCGATTGATTGGGCAAGTTAGTGGCTTATCTACTAGTGGCGCAAACTATAGCCCTAATAATCAGATGGGCGGTGAAATCACATTTGCCATGGCTACTAGGGCTTCAGGAGGCTACGGCACAGTAACTACGGCTACAATAATAGATACGGCAAATGTTATCGGCGCGGTAGATTTACATTTGTTTAGCTCTAGCATTACACCTGCTAATGATAAATCTGCAACCAATTTTTCAGACAGTGCTATGACTCAAAATTATATGGGTACAATATCTTTTCCAGCACCAACATCGTTTACTAATAATCGCGGAATCAGCCTATCGGCGATAGGGCTAACGTATAATTGTACATCAACAATTTTATATGGATACCTAACGACACTAACACAACACGGTATCTTTAATTCCGCAACTGACATAACTATCAGCTTAACTACATACCAGTACTAATCATGGCGCTTAATAATAATCTGCCTATTTTACCTCTAAGACCAAGCGATGCCAACTCTCAGTTTCTTGCTAAAAATCTTATCTTGGCGTATCCAATGCTCTACGGGGGTAATACTCTTAAGAACTATGGATCATTAGGCGCCCAGGCAGATCTTAACTTAAGTAATGTCAGTAGGGTTCGTCAGAACGGCATAACGAGCCTGTCATTTAACGGAACTTCATCAATAGCGAGCAATGCAACCATAAATATGACTGTGCCCCAAAAATGGTCATTCGCTTATTGGGTAAAATTTAATGGTTCGCCTTCGGCAGAGACTAGTTTGTTGACGCTACAGGGCCCAACTGAAGGGCATTTGCGGGCATGGGCAGATGGTCAAGGTATTTGGGCTTGGCAAAAGCATTCTATCGCCGATGCTTATTCTATTTTGCCAACTAGTGACTTCCCCACAAACAATACTATGTTAGTTATAGCAGTTTATGACGACCCATTATTGCCACCTGCTCAACTACGAACAAATCAAGGATTAACAAATCATCCTTCACAACCGCAATCTTATACAGTTTTTAACGAAGCAACTGGGTCTCCTCTGACTACCGTAAATAGTATATATATTGGTGGCGGGCCTGGTAATTCAAAATTATTTAATGGTGTTCTGGGACCGGTTTATGTTTGGAGCCGGCCTTTATCTGAGTCAGAGATCTGGCAACTATGGCAGGACCCTTATGCACCGTTTAGGCGAAATACAGAACAATTAGTTACTCCATCTACTATGGTCAGTTCACAAGGCTCGAGCTTGCAGGGTATCGGTAAATCTACCGGATCATCACCCGTTATATCTGATAATTCAGCTTTAGTTATTGGAATTGATGATAATTTAGTAGAACGCAACTATGTAAATGATGGAACTTCTTTAATCAATAGATTCAATGATGATCTCTACATAAACGATTACTATAATTACCAGGATGTTGCATTAGACTCACTTATGACTGAGTTGACTACACCACCAGAGATTAATATTGTAGATGATTATAGCTATGCAAATATTCCAAATGACCAGGTCATTGTTAATTCATCAAACATTGGGATAATTGATATTCAAGATAGTTTTCAGTTTGTTTCTGTTCCGACAGATTCAGTACTTGTAGAATCTAGTGGAGTATCTACTGTAAGCATAAATGACGATGTGGCATATGTTTCAGAGCCTGGAGAGCAGATAATTATATAAAATAGGGTAAAATAGACGTAAGCAATGAGCCAACAAATACTAAATGACTATATGCCTAACAAGCAAAATGTAGCCGGATTAAAGGGTAGTGTTACTGTGCAGTTATTTGATGCAAAGTCTAAAAAAGTCCTAGTAGATTATACTAGCGATAACTTTATAGCAAATTTTGCTAAGGAGTATTTTGCTTACCTTGAAAGAGTTAATTTTAATAGTCAAATGAATAGTTTGTCTCCAAATAGTAATTCTGACATAGCGCCTTATAGTTCTTCGCTAACTGCATTGGTGTTGTCTGATTGTGCAGATAGTCCTGATCCAGATAACGAATGGATGCTTGCCGGCAATTTGGTTGGCTATTCTACGAAAGCAAATTATTCTGGTGCAGACACAATGCGAGGTACACCTAATGGGCAATTCTGTGAAACTTCTACTACATCAACTAAGTGGGTTTTTGACTGGCCAACACATTCAGCAAATGGAACAATCAAGTCCATAAGTTGGATGGCAGAAAATTATCAGGCTTTTTCAAACAATGGCAACGGAAGAGTCCTTAATCTGCCCACAGTTTTAAATAATGGCTCAACTTTGTTAAAGCATAGGGTTGCTCCTTTTAGCAATAATCAACCAATTTCGCTCATCTCAAACAATCGTCTTGCAACTGGTCAAGGAACTACCGTAAGTGTGTTTGAAGAAAACAATACACCAGTTACAACCTTTACTACAATAAGTTGCAGTGGATTAACGTGGGATAAAATAAATGAAAAATTATGGGTAATTAGTGGCAATCAAATTGCATCATACACCCAATCTGGTTCGATAGTCGATAGTCCTATAAGTATTACACCTAGATCTTATCGGGGCTTAACTTTTGATGGTACTGACCTGTGGACAATAGCAAGTGGTGTTGTATATAGAATATCTCTAGCTGGAGTAGATGTTTCAAGTTTTACACCTAGCTTCGGTACATTAGGAAATTCTAATACATATATAGGAGATGTAGTTTGGGATAATTTTAGGTCGGTGTTAATAGTTTTAGCTATTGGCTATAGTTCTTGGAGGTATGGTTTTGGATATGCAACTAATCATGATTATGTTCTTTGCACTCAACACTATAATAAAACGGGGGTGGTTTTATCTATGGGAACTTGTATTAACCCTTGGAATGGAAGTAGGAATATATTCACCTTGAACGCAGGGACAGATAGCGGTTATGGGGGATCTGCTAGTGATGTGTATAGATATTTTGACATAAAAAGTCCAGATACATTTGCGGTTACTGTGTATTCCGGATCTTTATATCCAACAGGTAATCGTATAATGGATATCCGTGCCGATGGCATGGGCTCACGTATTTTATTGCCAAGCCCAATTACTAAAACAAGTGCTCACACGTTCAGGGTTTCTTATACTCTTACTTATGCCTAATAACCGAACATGTTTTAAACATAATAAATAAAAGTTATACTATTAAAGAATTAAATATATGTCACAAGATACATTAAATATAACAAATTTGATAAACAAAATTAAAGGCAGTATTACTGTTGAATTATTTAATGCAAAAACCGGTAAATGTGTTTTAGTAAATAAAGACAATAATTTTATTGCCTTACCTGGTGTTGATTATTTACGATCCATTCAACGTATAAATTTTAAAAGTACTATGGAATCGTTATATGCGGGGAGTGATACAGATGTTTCTTTGACTAGTCCTTTCCAGGTTATTTCTCTTTCTACTAATGTTAGTGCTGTTGATCAATCTAAAGAAAGAATAATGCCAGGAATACCTGTAGGATATTCAAATAAAGCTACATATTCTGGAAGCGATTCAATGCGGGGCACTCCTAATGGATTATTGTGTAGTACATCACCAACTTTTACAAAATGGGTTTTTGACTGGCCAACACATTCAGCAAATGGAACAATTGGATCAATTGGGTGGACTATTAACAACACTGCACATACAACACGAATAATAAATTCGTCAAATTTACCACAGTATCCAGCAGCAAATTCTATATACGTCGCAATTTTACCCCCAGATAAATTTATTGTTGGTAACGGAACAAATATCAAAATTTTTAACAAGGGTGATCTTTCGGAAATTGCTAATTTTACGGCTATTTCAGCAAATGGTTTAGCATGGGACTCAGCTAACAATAAAATTTGGGTTATAAGTGGCACTCAGATAGCATCGTATGATCAAACTGGTACTGTGGTAGACTCGCCCATTACAGTTGCCTCAAGATCTTATCGGGGCTTAACATATGATGGATCCGATTTATGGACAACCAATGGCTCAGTTTTGTATAAGATTAGTACTTCAGGTACGGACATCAATTCTTATACTAATACTTTAACTACTGAATCTGGTAGCGGGTACGGACAATATATAACTGACGTCGCATGGGATAATAGAGCTCAGCAAATTCGTATTCTTCATGCTGCATTTAGGGGTGGTGGCTATAATGATTACTATCGTTTGGTGTCGTTAGGCGACATAACTGGCGGTACATTAGCTAATTATCATGTTGTATTTCCGATTATGTATGGTGGTAATCCCTATCGTTGTTTTGATATCGATCCAAATAATCAAGATATTTTGATACGTTTCAACAGTACTAATTTTGAAACTAGAGTAGTAGATGGGTTAGGTACATTAGTTTTATTGCCAAGCCCAGTAACAAAAAATAACACACAAACTTTGCGTGTTACCTATCAAATAGACTACAATTAAGGTAAGTATTATGAAAAATAATTATGCTAAACAATTTGAAGGAAAACTTTGGTTAGAGCTACGAAATGGAAATACAGGAAAAGTTGAAAATAAAATATCAGTAAAGAACTTTGCAGCTAATCAAACAAATGAATATGGTAAATGGCTGCAAAGGAACTCTTTTAAAACGGGACTAAGTGCACTTGGTGTTACGGATACTGATTATTCACCACATCAAGCAGCCAACGCAATGGTATTAACTGATTCAACGCTAGTAGAAGATCCTTCGGGTGAATGGTATATGCCTGGAAAAACTATAGGATACGCTATTAAAGCAACATATGCCGGAACGGATATTTGGCGAGGTACAGTAGCTACAACACAATTACAGGCAACATCTGCATTAACAAAATGGACCTTCGATTGGCCTACACACGCAGGTAATGGGACAATTGGCTCTGTTGGGTGGGTTGATTCTCAATCGCAAGGATTATCAGCAACAGAACCTATTTTTAGATCGACAATGACTATACTATCTGGGCACGGTAGCACAGGTAACTGGAATAATTTTGCGCGAGCCAATAGTTCAACAGCATTTGGCAACACAGGCAACACAGTAATTTATGTATTAGATGGTTTAAGTTATGCACAAACTACAACATTCAATGTTAATGCACAATTTACGGCTGTTCGTGGCATTGCTTGGGACTCTGGCAATAACTTTCTTTGGGTGATCGGTGATAACAGTTCTGTCCGACGAATTGCTGCGTATAATTCATCTGGTGTATTGCAGACAGGCCCTTTTGTGGTAACTACAAGGTCGTATATAAGGTTGGCGTATGATGGGTCAGCACTTTGGAGTATCACCCAAGATAGCGGTTCAAATCATACAGCCTGGAAGTTAAATACCTCAGACGGGTCAGATATGACTAACTTCCCTTTTGTTACAAATACATCTTCAGTTGTTTGCGGTTTAGCTTGGAATGATAATACAAATACACTTTGGATGCGCTATTCTGGTACAACGGGGTTTCAAGCTTGGGATACAAGTGGTAATAAAAAAGCAGTCGAGATATCTACAAGTGCATTTACACCAAGTGCAGGCAATTATGCAAGTAATTTAAATTCTGGTTTAGATTTTGATTTTATTAATAGTTATGAAATTGCCGTTTCTCAAGCAACAAATACTGTCTATAAGTGCCGATTAGATGGCATGGGTACGCGTGCTTTATTGCCAAGCCCTGTAACAAAAAATAACACACAAACTTTAAAATTAATCTACCAAATAAACTATACTTAATCGTATTGAGGGTTAAGATCCTAAAACTTGATTATTAAATAATTTGATTACCTGATCTTTTGCTAGTTTACTTTTTGTAATTGCTACAAAATATCTATCATTTAGAATATATGCTGAATTACCACTCAGTAATGCTTCATCTTTAATGTCGGTTATTGTTATTTTGTTAGTTAAATTAGCTGTTTGAGCTTCCCAGGCTTCATTGACAATTTGTGAATTATTATCTTTAGAATACTTAATAACTATTTGTATATTGTTTTCTGATAACTCGTCTTTGGATTTGAAAGTGCAAGTATCGCTACTTAAGCCACCGTTTATACTGGCTTTGGTCGTACTCGGTTTTTCGTAATCAATGTTAAATATTGACTTTAACTCTTCAGGAGTAATTTTGTTACAAATATCTTTTTCCTGAGTGTTATTAATAGAGACAACCTCTTGCTTGACAGGGGCTTTTTTATTAGTTGATAATCTCCATACACCAAAAGCTAAGATTGGTATTAATATAATGGCGCCGAATATTAATATTCTTTTCTTCATATTGTTATTTTATGCAATTAACACAAGCAATGTAAAGTAGCTTGACAAGAATTGGCAGGGTGGTTACCATGTAAATGGTTAATTAAAAAATAAAAAACCAAAAATAAAATGAACAATTTAGATAACATACAGCAGTTAATGGCTCAAGAAGTTTCGCGCCGGCAGTTTTTGTTACATACTGGAACTGCATTGTTGGCAATTTTTGGCATTTCGGGTTTAATACGTAATTTAAATTCTATATTTCCACAAAAGGTTGATGAATCAGGTGCTTATGGCTGGAATGGATATTCTGGGATAGCAGGCAAAAAAAGCTCTTTGCAAAAGGCAGGTAAATTGTAATGGCACGCTTACCAATTCCTGGTCAAGATATCGGTACTTGGGGTCAGGTTTTAAATGAATTTTTAAATGTTGGACATAACCCTGATGGTACTCTAAAAATAAGTACTACGCCAGAAACTCCAGATGCAAACTCGACTACCAAAGGTAAGCTACGCTTAGCTGGTGATCTTGGAGGTACGGCAGATAGCCCCACAGTTACATCAACCTCATTAACCTCGGCACTACCGATAAATCAAGGTGGTACAGGTTCGACAACGCAAAACTTTGTAGACATTACAAACAATCAAACCATTGGTGGAACAAAAAGTTTTAGCAGTACAGTAAATGCTAGTATAAACGGCACGGCAGACAATGTTACTGGTGTTGTAGCTATCACCAACGGAGGTACCGGCTCTAACACCAAAAATTTTGTTGACCTTACAACCAATCAAACAATTGCTGGCAGTAAAACCTTTTCTGACGTGATTATTGGTGATATTGCTGGGAATTCTAATAACGTAAATGGGGTTGTGGCTATCACCAACGGTGGTACCGGGCAAACTACCCCCGACGCAGCTCTAAATGCGTTACTGCCAAATCAAACAGGCAATAACGGCAGAGTATTGCAAACCGATGGCGCAACTGCTACCTGGGTTCAACCAGCCACAACAAATCTTGACGATATTTATGCTTTGCAGTGGATGGTAGTCGGCGCCTAAATCCCAGAATTGTAAACTAATAATTTTATACCTTAAGTTTTTTGGTTTTGCGCCAAGGGCCGTGAGCTCGCAGGGCATAAATTATAACTGTTACGTCAACAAGCTCTTGGATTATCGCACCACTTGTAGCGTTGAATTTACCGGTAGAATAAATCAACATCAAAACTATACTTATAATAATACCAATCATAATACTTTGTTTGGCGATACTAAGAGTATTTTTGGCGATATCTAAACTTTGTGCAACTTTACTGACATCGTCTAACATGATTACAACATCTGCGGTTTCGCTAGCAGCTGTTGAGCCACGAGCCCCTAGTGCAATACCAACTTCTGAAGCTGTTAGTACTGGTGCGTCATTCACCCCATCACCAACAAAGGCAACCGGACGGTGTTTTAATTCTTCAATGGCGGTTAGTTTATCGGCTGGCAAGCAGTCTGCCTTTACATTAGTAATACCAAGTTTTTTAGCAATAGTTTGGGCCGTCGTTTTATTATCACCAGTAACCATCAGAGTGTTTTTAATGCCAAGTTTTTTAATTCGCGCAAGCATTGATTTGCTTTCTGGGCGGATTGCATCTTCAAAACTAATAGTGCCAATTACGTTTTCGTCAACCACTACCAACGAGGTAGTATCTGTTAAAGTGCTGGCTTTTAGTTGGCTAGGCATGTTGATTTTGCTTGAGCGTACAAAATTATATTTACCGACAATGATTTGTTTATTGCCGGCATAGCCTAGCAAGCCATGACCAGCTACTTCTTTAACATTTTTTGTTTTAGGTAGTTTTAATTTCTTTTTTTCGGCTTCATTTACGACAGCCTGAGCCAGTATGTGGTTAGAGTTATGCTCGAGTGCTGCAGCATACCCTAGCACATCACATATTTTATTTTTTCCAAATGCCGTAACTTTTTTTACGGTCGGGCGCCCGACCGTTAATGTGCCGGTTTTATCAAAAGCAACAGTTTTGACATCAGCAAGCTGTTCAATTGCCCCACCGTTTTTTATTATAATGCCGTGCCTAGCAGCTCGGCTAATTCCAGAAATCAAAGCTATTGGCGCTCCCAAAATTAATGGGCAGGGAGTTGCTACAACGAGTACTTGTAAGAACCGCATAGAGTCACCAGACATAATCCAAGCCCCTCCAGCAATGATAAAAGCTATAATAGTAAATGGAATACTATAACGATCAGCTAAACGGACAAATGGTGATTGAGAAGTAGAGGCTGATTTAACTAATTTTATTATTTGTTCATACTGGCTGTCGACAGAGGTGTGGATGGCTTTTATAGTAATTGTGCCGTCAACAGCGATTGCTCCACTAAGTATGGTTTCTCCAATTTCTTTATTTATTGGCAGACTTTCCCCGGTAATGCTAGATTCGTCAAAACTTGAATCGCCTTCTAGTATTATACCGTCAACTGGCACCACCTCACCTGGCTTAATCAAAATTTTATCACCAACTTGAACTTTACTAACTACTACATCAATAGTTTTACGGCCTTTTAAAATACGAGCTTGTTTAGGGGCGTTATTTAATAGTGTACTCAGTTCTGCCTTAGCGCGGTTTTCGGCATAATCTTCAAGTGCTTCACCACCGGTTAGCATCAAGACGATAATTATTCCGGCCCAATATTCTCCAAGTACTATAGATGTAATGATTGCTGTAGCTGCAAGTATATCAACACCGTATGTGCCATGCCTAAGGTCTTGAATCATGCCCCAAACCAGAGGAATGGTGTTTAATATTGCCGTAACAGCAAGCAAAATATGAGCGGTCTTAGTAAAACCAGCAAAAGTTAGACACAGTGCAAATAAAATTGAAACTACAGTCCAACCAAATTGATAGTACTCTCTAAAAAATCGTCCAAGCTTTTTGAACACATCACCTCCTGTAATCAATTGATTTTGTTCTTTGCAATATTATAACAGAGATTATTACTGCAGAGGAGTCAATTCTGCGTTACAATAAAACCTATGGTTATTTTGTTGGCTCTAAAATGGTGGTATAGCGCTGGCTGGCAATGGGTATGGACACAATCTGTTAGTGAACGTATCAACTGGGTAAATCAAGCCTTCTCAATTTCTGCTTTGGTGCGTACATGGTTTTCACCATTTAAGCAAACGTATAGTAAAGTCAACAAGGGCTCAATTGATTTTAGGGTTCAGGCGGCTGTAGATAATTTTGTATCTAGATTTATCGGGTCAATTCTCAGAACAATAATTATTATTGCCGGGCTACTTTGTATGATATTGGCCGTGACTACTGGAGTGTTGGCAATAATTCTTTGGCCAGTTATTCCTTTAATGCCTCTAATTGCAATTATCCTTAGCGTAAGTGGGCTAGGTGCATGAAAGATTCATTGCACTGTAATATTAAAAGTGCCAGAGCTGTGAAAGCGCGTTTTGCAACACATTTTGACAATACTCTTGTTAGGCAATCACTAACAGTAGTTAATTTTATATGTATCGCAGGACTAGTGTGGCTAATATTTGTAACTAAAAGTACTTTAGGTTGGTTGTTGCTAGCACCGTTTTCGATAAATATTTTCTTTTTGGCTTGGTATCACGGTGAGCTTTCAGATCTAACGCCAACATCTAAGTTAGATGAAGTTAGAGATTTAAGTGATGTTGTTAGCAGGCGATTGCTGGCACAGTTGTCTGACTCAATGACGCCAAAAGATCTTGCTAAATGTATTACTAAACAAGAGGGTGGTTATTTTTTTGGAGCCAGATTTGGGATTGGCCAAGATTTTTTATTGCAATATTCAGCTGATGATGAAGGCTCTAGTGCCTTGGTGTGGAGTCGAGCGATAGAGTTAGCGCTCAAGACAGGCAGTCAAGAAATTGACTCCGGAGATTTGGCAGGAGCGTTAATATTAACTATCCCTGAGGCAGAGCCAACATTGGCACGTTTAGCAATTGATGCTAGTGATATTAAAAATGGCGTAGAATGGCTTGCTCATATTCGTCGGATGATTGAACGAGCAGAGGAGAAAAGTCATTTTGGTGGAATTGGCAGAGATCTTAGTTTTGGTTGGGCTCCAACTCTAAACCATGTGGGATTCAACATTACGGATAGCATTCAGAACGGTGCATTTTTAAGTCGTGCTGTTGTTAGTCGTGAGCAAAATATTGATCAGATTATGCGGTTACTAGCTCAGCATGGAAGACGCAATGCAGTGTTAGTCGGCGAACCAGGAGTCGGCAAAACAACTTTAATATATAGTTTGGCTCAACGGTTATTGTTAGGCAACTCAGCTATTCCTCGTGAGTTGATGTTTCAGCAAATAATAACACTCGACGCTGCTAACTTAATAACTAACGCCAAAGCTCGTGGGCAACTAGAGTCTCTATTAATTAGAGTTTTTAACGAGGCGATTCATGCAAAAAATGTAATTATTTTTCTTGATGATGCGCAACTATTTTTAAAAGATGGTACTGGCTCAGTGGATTTATCTAATTTACTTTTACCAATATTACAGGGTGGAGCATTGCGTATAATTTTGTCGTTGACTGATCAAGAATGGTTACGTTTGAGTCAAGAAAATCCAGGGTTGGCTCAGCTTGCAAATAGGGTGGCCGTCAAGCCGTTAGAACACGACGAAACTATTCAAGTAGTTGAAGATGAAGTTGTGCTACTTGAAGCAAAAAACAAACAAGTCTATATGTATCAATCAATAAACGAGGCTTATAACTTAGCCGAGCGATTCATTCATGAACAAGCATTTCCCGGCAAAGCTATAAAATTATTAGAGGCAGCCGCAAACTTCCCAGAAAGTGAACATTTTGTGACCGCAAAAAGTGTTAAGTTAGCGGTTGAAAAATCTTTTGATGTTAAGGTGCAATCGGCTGACACACAAGCTGAAAAAGATACCCTACTAAATTTGGAGCAAAAAATTCACGAACGTATGATTAACCAAACTCGAGCTGTAACTTTAGTTAGTGACGCATTAAGGCGTGCTCGGAGCGGGGTGCGTAACCAAAATAAACCAATTGGTACATTCTTGTTCTTGGGCCCAACTGGAGTTGGTAAAACTGAGTTATCAAAAGCTTTAGCTTTTGTGTATTTTGGTGGCGAAGAACGTATGGTTAGGATTGATTTAAACGAGTATTCTCACGCAGAGGATACTAGTCGCTTGTTGGCAGTGGGCGCAATCGACCCTTATAGTTTATGTGCTCAAATTGCCAAACATCCATTTAGTGTGGTGCTACTGGATGAAATCGAAAAGGCCCACCCCAATGTTTTAAATATCCTACTTCAAATGCTTGACGAGGGTGTTCTGCGTGACGCTAATAATAAACCAATCAGTTTTAGGGATGCAATTATTATTTGTACCAGTAATGCCGGAGCTGAGCAGATTAGGGCACACATTAACCAAGGACAAAATCTAGAAGATTTTGAAGAAGCGTTAGTGGATGAACTAATTAATGCTAATATTTTTAGACCAGAATTTTTAAATCGGTTTGATGAAATCGTATTATTTAGGCCGCTTAAAAAAGAAGAGCTCATTCAGCTAATTGACTTACTGCTACACTCACTTAACAAAACACTGGCCGATAGAAAGGTCAGTGTTGTGTTGACTGATCGCGCCAAAGAACTATTAGCAACCCGTGGCTATGATCCACGCCTGGGCGCACGCCCCTTGCGCCGAGTTATGCAAAGAGCGGTAGAAAATTTGGTGGCTCAAAAACTGTTGTCTAGCCAGGTAGGCCCCGGACAGCAAATCCAGTTAGACGCACCAGAACTTCACAAAGTACTAGAATCTAGGTAGCTCAGCTCCAGGTTATGAGTTTGCTATTTGGGCTACAAATTGAGCCCAATACTTAGCCGGTGTCTAAAACATATATCAAGTTGATAACGATATTTGATGTTTGAAATGCGTCGATATACTTTAATCAGTAAAAGATGCCGTAGACATTGACGGTGAAATGTAATATTATAATGCTAACAAACAAGATTATTGAACAATAATCAATAAAGTTAAACAATATGTCTAAGCATAACCGACAATCACAAAGAATGAGATATTTCAGCACCTTAGCTGGGCCATATCAAAAATTACAAAGAAAACACCCATATAAAGTAAGCTACAGTAAGCTTAATAGTAAAGACAATATATTGTATCGTTTTTGGGTAATAGCAATGGCATATATGTCTTTAGGGATAGTGCTAGCGTTTACGGCTGTTTTGTTTCGACCCGAGCATTGGATAATTAGGCTTCAGCCTGAATCATCGCTACATACATGGAATTTGTTAATGTTGGTGTGTTTGGTTATGTTGCAGATTTTTGTGATTATTGGTACTATTTCGGCCACTAGATCAACGCTAAAAGCTCGTAATCCAATTCCGGTCCGGCCACCTAGAGGGTTGCGTGTAGCATTTGTGACTACTCGTGCTCCCGGGGAGCCGATAGATTTAGTGCGCACCACTTTAGAGGCCGCCAAAAGGGTACGTTACAAACAGGGCACGGTAGAGGTGTGGCTACTTGATGAAACTAAGGATCCTGCGCTAAAAACTCTGTGCAGACAAACTGGCGTAAAATACTTCAGCCGAAAAAATGTAGCTAAATGGAATACTTTAAAGCCAAAATCAAAACTACATCGTTTATATGCTATCGGAAGTAAAAATGGTAAAAACTACATCAAGCCAGATCAATTTTATGCGACACGAACAAAGCACGGTAATTTTAATGCGTGGTTAGCTTATTTAGAGAGCAAGCATATTAGATATGATATCTTGGCGGGGGTAGATACTGACCATGTTCCGGAACCGAACTTCTTAGAGCGCATTTTGGGCTATTTTCGTGATGATGATGTTGCGTTTGTGGTTGGTCCACAAGTTTATGGTAATTATACTGTTGGTGCTAGCGGATTGGTTACACGGTGGGCTGAATCGCAGGCATCGTTTTTTCAAAGTACAATTCAGCGTGCCGGTAATGCTAGTAAATCGCCGATGTTTGTGGGCACAAATTACGCTGTAAGAATACCGGTGTTGCAACAAATAAGAGGTTTCCAGCCGTGCATAACTGAGGATATGGCAACAGGTTTAGCTATTCACGCTAGTCAAAATCCAAGTACTGGCAATCACTGGGAGTCGGTCTACACGCCCGATGTACTGGCAGTGGGTGAGGGTCCGGAAGCCTGGGCGCCATTCTTCACGCAACAATGGCGCTGGGCAGGTGGGTCTTTTGATACTTGGCGATGCATAGTCTGGAAACTAGGGTATCGTATTCCGTTCAGAGCAATGTTGCACTATCTATTGATGCTCGTTTACTATCCAATTTCTGCTTTAACATGGATTTTAGCAGTTGCAAGTAGTTTAATGTATTTGACGACAGGGGCTACAGCTATTCTTGCTCCTTGGGGAATGTTTATGGCGTTATATCTTATGTCGATGGTGATGCAGTTGAGCTTATATTTTTGGAACCGTCGCTTTAATGTGTCGCCACACGAGCCAGAAGGTTCTTACGGAGTAGCGGGCATGGTTATGTCTTCTTTGGTTGCCCCGGTATACTCTTCGGCTCTGATGGGAATACTAGTGGGTAAAAAACCAAATTTTGTAGTTACTGCTAAAGGTGGTGGTGCTAGTTTGGATCGGTGGACGGCATTTAGAGTGCACTTGCAATGGGCAATAATATTAGCAGTGGCGTTAGGTTATGGTATTTATGCCAAAAATGATCACCCGGCAATGCTTATTTGGGTCGGGTGCCTACTGGCTGTTTGCTTGTTGCCATGCGTATTGGCTTTGAATTTGTCTATGAAGAGTTGGTCGCAAAACCTAATTATTAAATTGAGGCCTGAATCGAAAGGAGTTCACCATGCATAATAATCAAAAGTCAATTGCCCGTCGTGGTCGGCCTTTGATCCTAGTTATAAGCACATTATTAGCTATCAGTGTAGCATCGTCGCCAGTATCGGTGCCGGCCTTTTCTGAATGGTGGTACGAAAATAAAGTAAATTCAATTGATTACAAAAAACTATATGGACACTGGCAAGTATTAGATTTACCCGAAGAGTTTAAGCTAAATACTATTCATGGCGCCGCCTTGCCAACAGGCAAAATCTTATTAGTGGCTGGCTCGGGCAATAATAGACAAGACTTTAATGCTTTTCACAATGAAGGCAAAATACAGGTTTTAAAAACTGTTGTGCTTGACCCAGAGACCATGGATATTAAGACGGTAGAGACTCCAAGTGATTTATTTTGTAGCGGTCATGCCTTGCTCCAGGGCGGCAACTTACTAATTGCCGGTGGTACCAGTGGATATGAGTTGTTAGAGAACGAAGTAAAAAAACCAGCCGGTGCAATGACTATACATAACGAAGACCCGGATAGTCAACCGCGAACTTTCCCCAAGGGCACTAGGTTTACCAGCCCTAAAGGTAAGGTTTATGAATCAACCGAAGAATTTATTTTACAGCCTGCTCACAAAATGGATCACGGTCAAGGTAATGTTGAAATCCATCATAGTAGTAGCAAGGTGTTCGTTGAAGCTGTATCAGAAGATCCTAGCTATATAACAGAAGAACATCTTCAGTATAGTATCGAGGGTCTTACTGGCACTGATGAACATAATATCTATGGTCAGGGTGGACCAATGACCCTAAATAAGCAAGATTTTCGGGGCGATGAACGTACCTACGAATTTGACCCAGTTTCTGAGCAGTATGTTCGCGTGGGTGACTTAAAAGAGAGTCGTTGGTATGCGTCATTGCCGGTTTTGACGAACGGTGAGGTTCTGGCCGTGTCTGGATTAGATAATACAGGCGTTATCACTGAAACTACAGAGAAATACCACCCAGATACCAAGCAGTGGGAGTGGGGACCAAACCAGGCAATGCCAACTTACCCAGCCTTATTCCGCACATTAAACCCAGATGAGTTGTTTTATTCTGGTTCTAGTGCTGGTTATGGACCGGCAGACAAAGGGCGTGAGCCAGGCTTTTGGAATATTAAAACTGATAAGTTTACTACCGTATCTGGATTGCGGGACACTGACATACTAGAAACAAGTGCATCGGTTATGTTGCCACCCAAAAAAGGTAGCAACGATGGTAGCCAGAGTTGGCGTGTTATGGTTGCCGGAGGTGGTGGAGTCGGTGAGTCGCCACTGGTCACCAAGCGAACAGACATCATTGACCTCACTGAATCGAACCCAACCTTCACGCCTGGTCCTGACTTACCGAGTCCATTACGTTATGTAAATATGGTAGTAACGCCGTGGGATGAGGTGTTTGCAGCTGGTGGTACCGCTGACTATCGCTCCAAGGGTGAAAGCTATTCTCATAAAACGGTTATGATTAATCCGGTAGACAATAAAGTTACACCAATGGCAGACGAGCGTGTTGGTCGCGGTTATCACTCAGGTGCGGTCTTGCTTAAAGATGGGCGTATTTTGGCATTCGGTAACGACCCACTATTTAGTGATAAGGATAATACTCAAATTGGCAAGTTTGAACAACGTCTTGAAATATTTACGCCAGCTCACTTTTTTCATGGCGACCGTCCGATGCTGATTGGTAAAGAAAGTTTACAGGCCAAAAGAGGTCAAGAACTTAGTTTTAGTAGCCCTCAAGCTAGCAGTATTAAAACTGCCCGCTTGATTCCACCTAGTAGCACCACGCATGTAACAAATATAGAGCAACGATCAGTGGGAGCCATAGTTAAACATAGCGGTGGGAATGTAAACATTCAAATACCCGATGACGAAAATCTACTCCCTAATGGATGGTATATGCTATTCGTAACCAATGAAAACGGAATTCCTTCTGTAGCTAAAATGATACAAATTGTTCGCTAAAGAAACCGATTTACTCAGCGTTAGAGGCAAGCTCTAATGCTTTTTCGGTAATAAAAACACCGGCGTCAGGATTCCCGCGACAAGATCCATCGCTTTCGCCCGGGACTTTAATCCAGACGTAGGCATGGAGGTTTTTATCATTCACGTTGGTAGTTGGGGCTTTTCCAAGACCACGCCCTTCGGGGTTGCACCAACGAGCTTCACCGGTAACAGTGTTTGGCGCAGAGCCACGACCATTACGACTAGTATCTATCAAAATTCCTTTTTCTTTGCCGATTAGCGCCACTAGGTCTTGTGCCCACTTCGTGATATCGGGTGTGGCAATAAAGTTCGAAACATTTACGGTTATGCCACTGGCATTATCTATGCCAGCGCGTTTCAAGGGTTCTACTAGCTTGCTGGCATCAGGGAACCACTCGGAGTGCCCGCTATCTAGGTAAACCCCAATAACCTTAGGATTTTGCTTCAATGTTGTAATAGCCGAAGCTAGAGTAGCATAACGCTCATTGGTCTGTTTGTTCGTCAGGCAGTTACTTTCAATTGTGTGAGCCAACGCATCTGGTTCGAGTGTGACCACTGTTTCTGATTTGATCTTCGAGGATATATTTGCAACCCAATTTAAGTATGATTCGCTTGATTTAAATCCGCCACTCGAGTAGCCAGCGCAAGCATCGCGATGCGGGATGGCGTAGATTTGGTAAAGGGCTACTTTATTCTGCTGTAGTGCTGATTGTGATATTTGCTCAACCAGGTATAAATCACTGTTGCCGTTAGGGTCTTCAGTTGTTGGTCCATTGAGCCATATTGCAGTTGGTTGATTTGATATTTTTTCGAGTAGCTTTGCCTTGGATGTATCATTTTGAGCTATGTCTGTAATGGCTTTATTGACGGTACGTGTGGTATGAATATAAAATTCTTTGCCAGCTAGTGGCGACGATGACTTTGGGGTATTGTTGTTTGTCGTGCTGTTAATTGTGGGTGTTGACAGCTGTTCGTAGCGATTATTGTTCGGCGACGACCAGAAATACCAACTCAAGGCACTTAGAATTACAAAGACGAGCCCAATGGCTAAAATCAATTTTAGCGAGAGTTTATTTTTGTGCTTGTTCCGTAAGTTACCGGGACTTACACGTTTTGCTTGTTCCTTGCGTGGCATGAACTATAGTCTAGCAAGAAATACAGGAATATTCACGTCTTTGTATATACCCATGTCACGGGGAACAACCCAAAGCTATAAATATTATAAGGTCAACCTTTTTAGATCGCGATATATGAACGGCTAAATTAGCGGATTTTTCACTGATATCTCTTCATAAAAAGCTAGCAGATAGAAAGGTCAGTGTTGTGTTGACTGATCGCGCCAAAGAACTATTAGCAACCCGTGGCTATGATCCTCGTTTAAGCGTTTGCCCGTTGCACCGAGTCATGCTGTGTTAAAGAAAAGGTTGTTGCTCAAAAAACTACTTGTTGGTCAAATAAACCCTGGCCAACAAATCTAGTTCGACACCTCAGAGCCCAATCAAGCCTTAGATATCTGTTAACGTAACGCACGTTTAACTAATGGGAGAAATGGCTAGATACTATTTTCTAGTATGGTTATGACATTATTCCATAACGTCAAAGCTTCCTTGCTAGCGTGTTCAGATTTTGGTGAAATAAGTTGGGTGAATATTACGTAAGCTGTTTCATCATTTTCAACAAACCCTATGAATGACCCGATATCGTTATTTGTATAAATTAGGTTGTTATTAATCATAGATGATGTTCCTGTTTTTCCGCCAATAGATTTAAATTTTGAATCTTGCTTTAAGTTGGCTTTGTATTGATCCATGTTATATGTAAGTAATTTTTTAAACTCGTTAACAGTTGACTCCTTAATTCTTTTATCTGGATTAGTCAAGGCAATATCGTAAGCATTAGTTAGTTGTAGAGGTGTTGCATTAATACCAACCCCGAATGAAGACAAACTGAACCTGTATTCTGGATTATTTTTTAAATTTATTGGTGGCAAGTAGCCACTATCTTCATTAGTGATATTATATCCAGTTTTTTTATTGAGTCCATAAACTTCTTGCAAGTTCAGGTTCCATATTCTTCTTCTTTCCGATGGTTTACTATCTAATGATTTATATATTTCAACGATGCCGGTATTAATGGAGTTAACGGAAATATCTGCAATAGAATATGTTCCCGAGCTAAATACTAAATGATTCTGTATTGTTTTTCCACCAATTGATTCATAATTTTTTACGTTGTATATAGACTCAATGGTTTTTTGATTTTTTTCTATTGCTGTTTGAATTAATAGTGGTTTTATGATGGAGCCAGGCTCCCATGATGCAAGGGCAAGGTTTAATTTATTGCCACATTTATCAATATGATAGCCAGGTATTGAACTGACTACACTTACGAGTTTGTCCGAATTAGCATTTTTAATGACTATTGAGCCACCGACACTTTCAGTTCTTTTTATCTCTTTCGAGAGTAATATTTCTGCAGAAGATTGAATATTCGTATCCATGTTTTCATTAATTTTTGGATAGCACTTTATTTGTTGTGGCGAAGATAAAAATAACAATACTGATAAAATAACAGCCAAGATAACTACAACTTTTAATTTAATACGACAACCTTGTTTTTAATTTATAATTTACAGGTAGCTTATATATTAGCGAAGCTAAAGAAATAAAAAATAGTGAAGTCAATTCAATGCTGGGAACATTAAACACGGCGTTTAAAAATAAGATTAGCACAATAATTGATAGCACGCCAGTTTCGGGGTCGCGTGACAATAGCCCAAGAATTATTCCGAATAGCGCGATAGCGAACAATAAAAATGAAAAAATTAATCCAAAATAATACGCCATATCAAGAAATAAATTATGTGTTGAAGAAAAGACGATTGATTGGTTCAAGGTATCGGCTAAATCTGCTGGAACTTGATTTATGTCATTGATTGATACAGGTAATGAACCAGGCCCGTTACCGAATACGATATTATTTTTTGACACATCCAGTAAAGACAAATAATACATGCTTGATCTGTACGAAGAGCCTTGATTGATTCTATTGGCCTGGAATCTGTAAAAGTAATTTTTCTGGGTAATTGCTAGTAGTGGCAACAACACAACAATCGTCAAAACACATAAAAGTATTTTCTTCGATTTTATATTAAATTTTAATGTAATTAAACCTAAAGATATAAGTAAACTTAAATAGCCAATACGTGATTGTGTTAGAAGTAGTATTATTATAGCTAAGATCAGGGTAATATAATGTAGGAGTAGTAATTTATTTTCTGTATTTTTATTTATTAATTTATAAAAAATTATAACTATTACTAAAACTGCATACATGGCTAAAGTTGTAGACTGAACAAGCAGCCCACTAATTCTAATGCCGTGCCAAATATTGTCAAAATCAATAAGAATAGAAAAGCTTAAAATTATTGTAAATATAGTTATTGCTGAACTAGAAGAGATGTGTCTGGTAAACGTTTTTCTATTAGTAACAGCTAAAACAACAAAGCATAACCAACTAAGGATACCTAAATACACAGGGGGTGTACCTAGTAAAATTTCACTAATTGGCTGTGAACTTTTTATCAAGCTACCCAAAACAACTAATAATACAATAAGAAATATTGTTTTAAACTGGGCACGGACTTTATTGAACCGTTTAAAATCTTTTACAATCTCTACATGATTATAAAACAGAATACCTGTAGAGATCCCGAATAATGCAAGGGCGCGAAGTGTACTAATGGCTGTGTAATTGTTCGGAATATATATTAGCGGAATGCATAGTAATGCTAATAACGATAGATGATTTTTGTTAATTATGTTATATATTTTGTTGACATTTGTAATTTTGCCAATTAAAGCTAACATCACTTAATACTAACATTTATAGCAAAAATATGTATTGAAATATTTATTTACCGCCACTAGGGTTGGGGACGGGGCACATATTAAATACAGAACAATCGTTAAAGAATGCGGTCCATGTATTAGGGCCAACTACGCCATCGGGAGCTGTATTTTTACCTGCGGCACCTTTTGCTTTTTGAAATGCAATTACTTTTTGTTTTGTTGATTCCCCGTATATTCCATCTACAGCTACATATCCACCAACTGTCGGTGAATTTTTACTGTTTCCAGCTTTGGTTTGAGCGGTTGTCCAGTTATTTAGGCCTACTTGTATAGCATAAACACAAGGCCCTCGACTGCCTACACCCTGTGTTGGAGGTATGTCACTGGGTGGTTGCTGTATGCATAGTCTAGCCTGATCATTATTAAGATAACTTGCATAATATGCAGTGTATGCACTACTTCTATTTAACATATAAACACCCAGAGCACCGAAAGTTAGAATAATTGCCATAATTATAAAAAACTGTCGTTTTGAAAAAGAGCCATTTTTTACTTTAACTTGTTTATTTGTTGTTTTCTTTTTTGATTTCATGAGAATCCTTTTTATTTTTTATTAGATAACTACACTTTAATTCTAATGCTTACTTTTGTCAACAAAAATGCACTTACTCACTACATCGTGGACACTTTTGCTCGTGGAATGGTTATGTCTAAT
>CAZSVQ010000002.1:0-59594 GCA_964610345.1 uncultured Candidatus Saccharibacteria bacterium
TAGCAATCCCTCGCCCTTTGGGCTGATGAAACAGGCTTTTGCTGGGTGGTAAACCACGCCAAGCACTTCGAGGGCAATTAAATATTGCATTTTTTATTGGATCATTAAAAATAATCACCTTCCATAGATATTTACAAACTTGGTAGGCGTGTCCTTGGTTTGGGTATTGCCTGTCTAGCCCCCACATCGCCCGTGTATAGAGTTTTTTACGGTCTAAACTCATAAAATATCCTAGTAGATCTAATTTAAGTACATAAGCTGGGCGGGTGTAGCTTAGGCTAACAGAACGTATATGATGGTCAAGCCGGCGAATACCGTAAAGCGTGCCTTTGCCAACTCGGCAACTATAATTATCATCAATAAATCTTGCATCCCACCAACTATTTACTTGGTTGAACAAAAAGTGATGAACAACTCTATCACGGAAGTTAGCTGCAAAAATCTCTCGTTTGACAGGCTTGTTTACAATAAAGGCTGTTGATGGGCGTGGGGCGTAACTACGTGTGTCAATTTCATGGGCAAGTGCCGATATTTCAGCTTTGGCGATTTTTGTAAAAGCAATTACTTCGGCTTTACTAGATTTACCAATTTTAGCGCGATTATAGGCTTTATTGAGCTCTTTTACTAGCCATTCTTTGCGAATATCTGAAGCCTTAGTGGTTGCTGGAGTATCTTTAGCCATGCTGTATTTCTATTGTCTGATGGGGGATAATTCTAGTGTAAAATATGGCCAGTCGACTCGGCGGGGTTAGGGGTGGTCACCCCTAACCGCCATGCCTCGCTTTGTGGCCATATTTAATTTTTTACAAGAGACAGCGAACCCCAATACCGTAAGCCCTAACGACGCCGTCGCCAGGATAAACGTAGCCAGAACCGAAGTACGCGAGGAAAGCGATATCCGCAGTATCCGGGAAAGCCGAACTAGACCACAGGACGCCGAAGACACCCTGGCCGACGAAGCCCTCACCCCAGTAGCCAGCAAATTGTCCTTTAAATGGGCCGTTAGGTTGCCAGTTTTGGTAATGTTCCCCGTAATTGCTTAAGTAGGTGGGGTCTTGGCCATTTGGGAAACCTGCCATTTTAGCGCTTAGTTCGTTGAATTCGTTGGTTGAGAGGGGTATGCCTGTGTTAGTATCTATTCCACCGATTGGTAGTCTCCAGTTTTTAGGGCAGATGGAGTGTGGGGCATTGCCGGCATTCTCATCGTGGGAGGTCCTGGATTCTCCTGCGGTTACAGCTGGCCAATTGTAGAGGTTGCCGTAGTCATCTGAGTTAGTTACTTCGGCGGTAGAAATACCGGGTCCATCATCTTGGACTAGGTTAGATGTATCTATGGTGATGTTCCAGCTGTTATCTAGGGTTGACCAGGTAAATGCAGTGGTACCGTTGCTATCAAGTTGACCAGAACGGCTGGTGGTGACCGTTTGGCCTACGGCTGTAGTTAGAGCGGCAGCCACTGTATCGCCATCTACATCATAACTGAAAGGGCCAACGGTGGTAGAGATTGGAGTGGATATATTTAAGCTCCAGGTGCCACTGGTCGAATTATCCCAGCCACTTGTGACTCTAAGTGCGGTTGGTATTTGGTAAGCGTATGGGTCATCATAGCTTAGGTAACTGCTGGAATCTCCACTATAGAGTTGCGGTAGGGTGAAGTTACTAGTTATGTCTGTGTCTTGGGGTGTAAGTAGAGTTGTACCTGAATTTGAACCTAGTTTTAGGTTGTTGAGCATCCAACAGTTGCTGTCGGCTAGTTTGGCTACTTGGTAGGTTTGGTTGTCTCCCCTAGCGTCAGTTAGGGTTAGGATAGCTTCGTTGTTAGAGCCATCATAGATTGTCATGTTATCTTGGCAATAGGTTGATGTTAGCTCTTGCATGGTAGTTGGAGTTGGTGGAATTATTGATGGGTTGTCGGTAGCATTATAGGTTAGTTGTAATTGTTTGGTGCCAGCTGTTACTGTGTCGTCTATGGTGAAGTATAGGGTGGCTTCTGTTGTGTCATTACTGGTTGCTGAACTGGTGGTTTTTAGAGTTAGCGGAGTGGCGTTTGGAACTAGGGTGGTATTGGTGGCTATTTCTCCGCCTTTTATGCCAATAGCTATGCCTGGTTCAGTTGATTGGAGTTGGGCGGTTAGGGTGTACCCACTTGAGTTGACTGTGCCGGTGGTTAGGTTTGTGGTGGAGTTTACCGATCCGCCACCATTAGGGATAGTTACATTAATGTTGTTTTGGCCGGTGCCAAGAGTTAGGGTTGGATCTGCAAAAGCTTGCGAAGTAAATACTAAACCTGCTACGGCGAAGGCAAGCAAACTAAATATACTTAAGCTTTGGGTACTCTTAAGTTGTTTGAAGTATTTAGATTTGTTGGCAGATAAACGCCATATAAGAATTGCTATAACAATAATAGCAACTGCAATAATTGCAATTGTTGTAATTGCAGATTGTGGGGTGCCAGTATTGGCTAGGTTAGAATTTGAGCTTGCAGTACTTGTGTTGGCGTTTTCTATATTAACAGTTATGGTTTGGTTGATGGTTTCCAAAGTTAGACTCCGTTAGGCCTTCTGCTTCTGCTTCTGCTTCTGCTTCTGCTTCTGCTTACAAATTATATTATGCTTATGATTATACTAAAATACAGCTGAAGAGCAAAGAAAAAATAATGTTTTCGTACAAACTTGTATCTGTTTGTATCGTATTATCATCGGTTGTCGCCTTTGCCTTTGATTTTTCCGCGAGCCTGGCGGTCAGCTAGTTTATCTATGTTAAGTTGGCCAATTTGCTCCAGATCGTAATCCAGAAAACTGCCGAGAGTTGCGATATACCACAAAACATCTCCAAGCTCTTTGGCGATATCATCTTTGTTTAACTTGGCCAGGTCAGAATCTTGGTCTCGCACCAACTTCTTAACCTTCTCTGCGATTTCCCCTGCCTCACCCACCAGCCCCAAAACTAAATGGAAAAACTCGTTGTTCTTATCTTTACCAGAAGCCGTTTTTAAGGCTAGCACTTGGTATTCATTTAATGTCATTTAATCCTCCCTGTTTCTTCATCAATTATTACCTTACCTTCTCGTATTACCTCTACCGCATCATCTACAATCCTTATAACGGTGGACGGCTCACTAATTAGCTCTCCACCATCAATATAAAAATCTACATCATTACCAAAATAAGCCTTAGCTTCAATAATATTCTTAGCCGGAGGTTCACCAGGTTTGTTTGCACTAGAGGTTACCAATACACCAGTTTTTTGTAGCAAATTTTTTAATTCTGGATTATCGGGAATACGCACGGCTAATGAATATTTTCCTTGATGTAAATAACTCAGAACTGGTCCGGTCGGGATAACCACACTGACTGCACCTGGCCAATAGGCCTCGACAGCCGTTAAATAACGACGTTTTAAACCAAGCTCGACCAACTGCTCTATACTGCCAGCAATTAGAGTTCCGGGCTTTTGCTCACGGTTTTTCAAACCATACAATCTCTTAACAGCTCCTTCATCACTTGCCTTAGCAACCAATCCATACAGCGTATCTGTTGGCAAAATACCAACTTTACCGGCATTTAAATAATCTTCTACTTCCCTATATTGCATCATAAGGTGTATTATAACTGTAAGCGATGTGGGAAACAGCATTAAATAGCGTAGAATCAAGATTAAGTGAGGTTTGGCACTTACTTATTGATTGGTCAGTTGCCCATTTACTGCAAATAATCATCATAATTGTTGGTGCAGAAGTGCTATATCGTGTACTAACAAAAACTGTCAATAAAATTATCCATAAAGCTACACATCGGCCAGATTTATTCCCAACAGAATCAGACCGCAAAAAACGCCTTAAAACACTAGATAGCTTGATAAACGCTGTACTAAGGATTGCGATTTTTGTGATTGCCACAATTATGGTCATAAATGAAATGGGTATTAATACCGCTCCGCTGATTGCTAGCGCCGGAATTATTGGAGTAGCTTTGGGTTTTGGTGCCCAAAGCTTAATCCGTGATTTTATGAGTGGATTTTTTGTTATCACCGAAAATCAATATAGGGTCGGCGATGTAATTGAAGTTATGACTAACCCTGCTGGGGTTAAAATTGCCGGTACGGTTGAGGCGATCACCATCAGAACAACCGTTATTCGTGATCAAGATGGCCGAATAAATCATATTCCCAACGGCAGCATTATGACCACCTCTAACTTAACAATGAACTATGCAGGTTTAAATGAAGATTTAGCCGTTGACCCGAAAACAGATATCGACAAACTAGAGCATATCATCAATCATGTAGGTGAAGAGTTAGTGCGCGATACAAAAGTTGGGCGCAAAATAATACAGCCACCATATTTTGATAGAATCGATAAAATTAATGGCGAAGCAATGATTGTTAAGATTTTTGGCAAAACTAACCCGGGCGAACAGTGGAAGGTACGTGGCGCCTTTTATAAAAAACTAAAACCCGCATTAGAAAAAAACCACATTAAACTAGCTCCATCTTCAACTAACAACAATTAAACTTATTGGGATAAAAATGATTCTGCAATTCTGCGACCGTCTTTGTTGCTTGGTCTAAAGTGTTTATCTTTACCAACAAATTTAATAAGTGCCGAGCAAGTTAAAAACCCTGCCCTTAGCGCGTAGTCTGCTTTAACAGCAACGGGCGTATTATGGCGTGCTACACGTACGCCTAATGTATTAAAATTATGTTTTGCAAAAATTAATTTTGCCATCCAAACATCCGCAACCGCCCTATCGCCTAAAATTACAATATCATCGGTTAAGCCGTTAAGTTGTTCTGCAACTCGCTCAAACAGATTACGTTTATCCCAAACTGGTTTATTGGCAGCCACGCCTGAATCTGCGTTTAAAATAGATTGTCTTTGGTGCATCAAAGTCCTATCCGGGTTTGCAGAAACCAACATTAACCGACCAACGTTAGACAAAGCCTCTTCAACATCTGGGTACATATTTAATGAGCCATGCTCAAACAATGTTTGGTCACAATCACTAACAACAACCGCGCCTTCTAGCGAAGGTAGTTGTTCTAGGTTTTCTATTTTTACGTCATAAATTGACATTGACTGAGTAATAATATCACGCTGAAAACTAAAGTAAAGACTTGCTTTTACTGTATGCTTAGGCTAGTGTCGCTTACATCGTCGGTAGTGAAATCTTGAGTATCATCAACACTGTTGAGTTGTTGGTCAATCTGTTCAGTGGTTTGGTCAACGCCTTCTGGTGTTGCATCAACTACTGCTGGTTCTGTTGTAGCTGGGGCTGGTTCTGTATTTTGAACAGGAGCTGGCTCAGTTTTTTTGTTATATACCATAAAATAATAACCCCCGCCAGCAATTGCTAAGCCAAGAAACAAGACTACGAATACGCCAATCATTAAACCTTTTTTAGATTTTTTAATTTTTTGCGAATTAGCAGTTTGCTCAGAAAATGGCTGCGCAACCGGTGCAAAGCTTGGGCTAGTTGCGCCATCTGTGCGAGGCCTTGTGTATTCCATAGTTGCCGGTCTACTTACAGACCCGGATGGTGATATAACAGTTGGTTGCTGTGTAGGCTGCGGCTGAGGTGGAGCTTGGACAGTTGGACGTTGAATATCCATTACTGGAGTAGTTGGTTGATTGTCGTTATTGTTGGGTTGCACCTGTCGCTCCTCCTGCTGGTTGAGTTGAATCTGGTGTCGCACTACTAGTAGCTTGTTTTTGCGTAACCAAATCGTCTTTAGTCTGTTTTAACGTGACCTTTATGACATTATTTATGTATGCCCGTATATCAACAACTTCTTGCATTAGTTTAGTGTGATATATTCTTGCTTCCTCTAGCGAAGCCTTGAGTGCAAGAGGGTCGTTTGCGCAGTCCGCACTAGATGCATCATCAATTGCTTGTTTGTATGCTGTTAAGTCTGTTGCAAATGTGTCAGTTTTAGCTTTGAGCTCTTTGCTTTGGGCTTCAAGGTTAGTTGTAGAGATATTTTTAGCTTTTAGCTTGGCTGTTAAATCTTCTAGCGACGTGTTGATTGAGCCATGCACTTTTACTCGCTTTTCTTGAACAGTACCCGCACGCACACTTAACGCTTTCAGTTTTTCTTGAGCAACACTGCACCTAAGCTTTAGCTTATTTAGGTCACTTTTACTTGGCTGTGTTTTTAATTTAGTTTTATACTGCTCAACACGTTGCTGGAGATTACTTTGTTCTGCGGTTACCCGGGCATCTATCGCCAAAGTTTGCGCCAAAAATACTGGTGTTACCACTGCTAGTGGTAAAAGTATAAGTATTATTAATGATTTTAAAAATTTATTCATTTATAAATAACTACCGTAAGCATTATTGTAGCACAATTTTCAAATTGATATATGTTTTTTAAAAACTTTTTAGCAAAAACGAATAAGTAACAATTACAAGTCACACGCATTTGAGTGAAATATGCGGCGAAAACGAGGAGCAGAAAGAAACGCACACTTAGTGTGCTGATTGAGTACCGCAGTTTTCAGCAAAGTCATGTGCCAAAAACATTAGCAGTGTTCCGTACTTTGTATGTAAGCAGGCTAATGTGATATGTGTACCTAGTAATAATACCAACGGTCAATCCCGCCAGTATTAGTAACATCTTTGATTTTCTTGGGTTCTCCACCCTCTATACTAACTGCATAGTCGGCAGTTTCTTGATCGGTATTAATCCGGTATACAACCGTAGAACCACTAACCCACAACACTGGGTAAGTTAAGCCACTTTGCATTTTAACAACTTTATCTTCTTTAGATTCTGCGTCATAGGCAACTAGCGCCCCCTTGCCGTCACGCTGATCTACCCAAAGACTTTTCTTTTTTTCGGACCCATCAATATACACGCGAGTTATTTGGGCAGACGGTGGGCCACTTGCAGCCAAAACTTTGTTGCTAGCTAGATCGTACTCGTACCAATCTGCCTGAACAGAAAACATTACCGTGTCATAATCTATTCTAAACACATTCCATACCTCGCTATTGAATACGGTTTTATTATTCTCGCCCTTAGCATTTACTTTATATAAGCCTTGTCCGCCTTCTTGAAACGCAGATGAAGGCGCATAATAAATATCCTCGCCAATCATTAGCACGTCGTTAAAATAATTACTCTTGGCAATTTCTTTGTTTTCTCCGGTTTCTACATTGTAAGTAATGAGTCGGTGCCTGTCTGGTGTGTTACCGCTAGTCCCGTCGGCAATTTTTACATAAACTAGCTGGCTACCAGACCAACCAATTATTTGTACTTTTTCTGACTTGGTGATTGGCTCTGTGGTTGTTGCATCGCCATTTAAATCAATTAAGGTTAGGGTACTCAACAAAAAACCATCCTTATTGCGCGTGTTATCTCTAGACGAAACCAGTACCGCCATATTATTGTCGGGGCTGGCCACCAAAGACATATCCTCGCGTTCATTACCTGTTCCGCTAAGTACTAATTGTTCATTTTTGCCGTCTACATCGACTTGATAAACATCGTATTTACCCGAACGCTTGCTAACAAATACTTGCTTTCGAGCTGGTGCCATCGCAACAGATTGAACATCCTTGTTCTCTGTTTCTTGGTTAACTGGTTCATCGCGATAATCTTTTGCTTTAATTGTTATTTCAATCGTGTCTTCACCCGGTTGATCAATAGTTAATACCACCCGCCCTTTTTCGTCAGAAAACGCACTGTACTCCCCACTTACGGCTTCTGCCTTTTCTATTGGTTTACCAGATAAAAAGTCTTTAACATCAAAACTGTACTGTATACCAGATGGTTTAATTTTCTGCTCACCCAGTGGATTACTCCCCCAGCCAAGTGTCACATTTTTATTGCTTTCTGCAAAAGCTCGTTTTTGAATAATTAATTGGGTATTGCCAAGCTTAAGATTTTCTAGTTTTGCCACGCCATCTTCATTAGTCTTGGCCTCTACTTCACTTAGTTTAACCGAGACACTTTTGAGCGGTTGGCCAGTGCTTTCATCAAGCACCGTAACTGATGCAGAACTCCTGACGCCAACTGTATTTAGAACAAAATACCGCGTAGTTGGCAACAATAAAACCATCATCATAAACACCGTACTGCCGATAATCAAACTCCAACGTTTTTTTGGATTTTGCCACAAATCTTTTACAAAAGCTTTAAATTTTTGCTTAAATCCTTTCGGCTTTTCTGGGGCAAAAGCTTCGGCTAGCTCTTTTTCGAGTTCAGCTTGTGGTTCGTTTATGTCTTCAAACATCGAATCATCAATATTGTTTTCATCTTCTAAATCAATAAAATCTTTGTCTTTATCTGGCATGGTTTCCTCTAGTGCCTAATTATACCCTATTAAAAAATAGTAAGGCTAATTTATTCTATCAATCTATAATTTACATTTAATGTTACATTAATAGTTACAATAAAACTATTTTTCACTTAATAATGCTTTTAAAATTGCCAAATTCTGTATGGGTGTGCCCGTTGAACGATATACCGTATATTGTTTGTCTTTATTTAGTTTCACACCTAGCAAAAACTCCTTAAGTTGAAGTACTTCCTTTTTGTTGCATATACCTGATTTTATCGCACGATTTAAGTCTTTAGCTCCAGTTAATGTTTGAGGCCAATCGGTTATAATATTTGCTTTATCGGTGTCATAGACTTCATCAACAAATTCACCGTGCTCTGTAGAAGAAATGAACGAAGCCAAGATAGCGCCTTTTTTGAGACGAGATAAGTCTTCCGTCGTTAACAGTGGCTTTGCTGTCTGAGTGTGGGCTATAATTACATCGAATTGTTCGATTTTAGAAATATCACCAACTTCGATTAAAATATTTAGGTCTGAAGTTACACTTTTTATCTTAGACAGATCTCCACTTCGTGAAATAATATTTACCTTCGATAAACCAAGTACAGAATTTAATATCTTCACGCTTTCTGTTGCAATTTTACCAGAACCAAATATTAAAACCTTCTTATCTTTTAGGCTTTTTGTTCCAATACTTTTTAATACAAGTGCACTCATCACGGCGGTACGCATAGAAACGTATTTATCAAATTCAATATCTAAAATCTTTTTTCCAGCTTCAAATACAACTGCATAATGCGGTGCTTTATTGCTCACTACATCAAATGGGCTAAACGTGTGATAAAAACGCGGCGGCTTGTCGCCCAAAGGTTCAACAGCAATTTGGTTAAAATAATCTGCAAAAAATTTATCATCTTTATTAAATTCAGGAACATGTTTGTCAAAAAAATATTCTTCTTGCCTAATGAAAGAATCTTTAATTTTTTCTAAAAGTTTAGTGTAGTCCATAGTTGAATCCTTTATGTTAATTTTTTTAAGGGGTTAGGCGATTGATGTCTCGTGGGAAGAGGCTTGCCTCTTTTACGTTGTTAAAGCCAATAATTTTTTGAGTTACACGCTCTAGGCCCATACCAAATCCCCCATGCGTAGGCATCCCATACTTCATTGCTGTTAATAAAGGTGAAAATCCTGAATCATTTGGATCGCCCTTGGCTAATTCTTTAAGTTGCTTGATAACAACGTCGTAGTTATTTTCTCGCATGCTGCCGGTAACAATCTCTACGCCCCTAAACAATAAGTCTACTCTGTCGGCAAGCTTGGGATTTTTGTCGTTAGCCTTGTGGTAAAATTTCATTTCTTCGGCTGGCCACTCGCTAACAAATACAGCTTCACTACCCAAATTCTTCTTAGCGTATTCACAAATCCAACGCTCTTCGTCTGGGCGCAAATCTTTCTCGCCAACAGTATTTTCACCTGTAGCTTTAGAATATTTTTCGTGAATTTCAGCCATAGATAATGTTGGCAGTTTTTCAGGCAGTTTTGGCTTGGTCGCGTTCCAGCGCTTTAGTTCAAGCTCATATTTACTCCAAACACCATCAACTACCGCATTTAACAATCCGCTAAGAAATTCTTGTAATTCTTGTAAATCTATAAAACCCATTTCTGCGTCAACAGAAATAAACTCTGTCATATGTCGTGTTGTGGCACTTGATTCAGCTCTATAAACTGGAGCGATTTCATATACCCGCTCAAAAACTCCAACCATAATTTGTTTATAAAATTGAGGGCTTTGCGCAAGTGTTGCAGTTTTACCAAAATAATCCATCTGAAACACTTCTGCCCCACCTTCAGTTGGCTCGGCCAAAAGCTTTGGGGTACGGATTTCAGTAAAGCCGTTTTCTGCAAAATAATCACGCATACAGGCAGAAATACAAGCTTGAATTTTAAACACCGCTTGCTCCTGTAAGCTACGTAAACCTATGACGCGGTTGTCAAACAAAGTCTCAAGGTTCTCCGATTTGTGTCCGAGAGGTTTATCTATTTCAATTGATGGTTCGTCTGTTACTGATACCATTACAGTAATTTTTGGATCGTGTATCTCTGCCCCGCCCGGTGCGCGATCCTCTTTGACAACGTTGCCGGTAATTTCTAGCACTGTGCCAATTTGCATGCCACGCAGTTTTTCAACCTCTGACTTATCTTCAACTACAATCTGCGTAAGCCCCTCTCTGTCACGTACATTAATAAAATTAATGCCCCCCATGGCTCGTTTTTTGTGGAGCCAACCTTTTATTGTTACTGATTTGCCTATTTTTTTTGAGATTTCAGAACTTAGTGTTCTCATTAATTTATTCTCCTATAAAGTTTGTACAATTTGGCTCAACTCGGGCACAAGACACTGCTCCGCCTCAGCAGTAGTCAGCCCGTTGATTCATATTATCGTACAAATAGTGTGCCATATATAAGTTATTCTATCACCCCTGTTGCCTTTGGGCTAGTCTTTACAACCTCTTCTTGTTGTTCGTGCTCTTTTTGGGCAAGTTTAGTTGCCACCGCACGCAAACTATCGTATTGGTCAAATTCATCTAATATTGGTTGACCGAGGATTTGTTCCAAAATATCTTCCATCGTGATTAAACCAACAATTTCTTCAAAATTATTTACTACTAAAAACAAATGATGGTGGGTTTTAATAAACGCCTGTAAAACCTCGTCAATGTTACTCTCATCATGGACATAAAAAACTTTAGATTCCATTAAGCTTTTAACCAATCCACCCGCCCGGGCTTTTACCATATCGCGCATATACAAAATACCAACAAAATTGTCTTTTTTATCTTCATATACTGGGAACCGTGAATGCCCACTTTTATGAAGCTCTTCCATTGTCACAGGGCCGACAGAATCACTTGCATTAATTGACTTCATTACTCGCCTTGGTGTCATAACATCACGGACTAATTTGTCACCGAAGGTCAAAGCATTGCGGGCAATTGCTATCTCTTCTTTTGAAATTCGATTATCTAGCTGACCTTTTTGTTGCTTTAATAACTCGACTAGGTCTTGCTTTTCGTATAAACCAGTATGGACCGTAATTGGTGTGTGTTTCAAAATAATTCTCTCAACTCTAGAAAGCAGCGGGTATAGTAAATCAATAATTACGCGCATTGGCTTGGCGCTCAAGCTAGCAATTTGTCTGCCCAATTTAGTGCTGTGGCTATTAGGCAACCATGCAAAACCAAGCCAGATTATGGCAGTAATTATCATCGCCGACAGCAAATATGCTATTTGCTTAGCTAACATCGCAAATAAAAGCCCACCGCTCACTCCTACAACAAACCACAATATAATATCCAAGCTAGCCCCAAAACCAACAACTCGATACAGTGAATCCGCAAGTTTATCGCCTTGCCTAGCTTGGCGCTTTAATTCTTTGTTAGAAATATGCCGATATGTTTTAAGTAGCACAATTGCATATAACATAAACCCTGTAAGTAATAATCCAAGCAGTAGCGTAACCATGCATTTATCTTACTTCTCTTGCAGACATTTTTCAAAGCAAGTATCATAAAAGGGTACTAATATAAGGAGTTTGGCGTAATTTATGAGTAAGCGGTTTTTGATAATTTTAGCAGTTCTAGTTCTTGGGTTTGTTGGTTTTATAGCTTTTCAGGGCAAAAAAGATTCGAATAGTGCGGGCAATAACAGCTCATCTGCCCAAGCAAGTGAACACAAAATAGGTGCTGGCAACAAGGGTGTAACCCTGCTAGAATACGGTGATTTTCAATGTACAGCTTGTGGTGCTTATTTCCCTATATTGCAACAAGTTAAAGAAAAATACGGGGATGATATTACGTTCCAATTCCGGCATTTTCCTATTGTCCAAAGCCATCCAAATGCTATGGCCGCACACCGAGCCGCTGAGGCAGCATCTAAGCAAAATAAATTCTGGGAAATGCACGATATGCTATATGAACGCCAACAAGTATGGAGCGAGAGCCAGAATATCTCTCAAATAATGGAAGATTACGCAACAGAGTTGGCACTTAATGTTGAACAATTTAAAACTGACTATCAAAGTGCCGAAGTAAACGCTGTAATAAATGCTGATATGGACGCGGGAAAGGCTCTTAAAGTTACCGGCACACCAACCTTCTTTATTAACGGAGAAAAGGTTGAAAACCCAGGCCGTACATTAGAAGAATTCACAAAAACAATAGACGACGCTATTACCAAAGCCCAAAAACAATAGTGTTACTTTTTCTTTGTTAGGTTCGTGCCATGCAAATTTTTAGGAATCGGCACTTCTGTATTTAAAATACTTTTGATTGCTCCAGCGCCTCTAACTGTCAAACGTCTTGATTGCTCGTCATCAATCTGCTTGCGTAATCGTTTAATGATTGCACTGTCTTGCAAATCTTCGTGCATTTCTTTAGATTCACGGTCTAGTAAGTCAAGGTCTGAGTCCGAAAGGTTTTCTAGGTCAACAAAAGCGTTTCTGGCAGTTTTAGTTGAACGAATCAGCTCGTCTAGTTTTAAATGCAATGCTTTAGAGTCACGATTTTGTGTATTTTGAATCAAAAACACCATTAAAAACGTGACAATAGTTGTGCCAGTATTAATTACGAGCTGCCAAGTATCTGAATAGCCAAAAGCTGGGCCGGTTACCCCCCAGATTACAATAATTGCGACTGATAGCAAAAAAGCTGTCGCAGTCCCTGATGCGTATGATATTTTTGCGGCGATTTTTCTAAATAATTCTTTCATAACTTTCTCTTTATATTTTCTTATCTAACAAAGTTATTGTACAATAACTCTAACGTTTAATAAAACAAATATGCATTTTAACGTCTTCACCGAAATCAGTATTGTTATAAGCCTAGGAGCGGTTATCGCTCTGATTATGCGCATGCTCCGTCAGCCGCTAATTATTGGCCATATTATTACCGGCGTGATCGCTGGGCCAGCTTTTCTTAATATCATTCATGCAGAAAGCTCGTTTGCCGGCTTAAGTAGCATGGGCGTGGCACTTCTGTTATTTATTATTGGGCTCGACCTTAGTACCCGAATATTTTCAAGGCTAGGAAAAGCCGTATTAGTCACATCATCTGTGCAAATTCTGGCGGTTACTGCAGTCGGCTATTTAGTTTCGCAATCGCTCGGGTTTAGTAGGCTTGAATCGGCAATTATTGGATTGGCATTATCTTTAAGCAGTACTATTATCATCGTAAAATTATTTAACGATAAAAAAGAAACGACTCGTTTGTACGCCCAAATTACTATTGGCATTCTTTTGGTACAAGACATTGTTGCAACTGCAGCAAAAATTGGTCTAGCAACTAAAGCATCCGGCGAAAGCTCAATCACTGATGTTGCTATTTTAATAAGTAGGGGTGTTGGCCTAATTTTAATAATGTACGCAGGGTCACGCTATATTGTACCAAAATTAACCAAAGCATTAGAAGGTTCAAAAGAATTATTATTATTGTTTGCTCTCGGTTGGGGACTTGGTTTTGCTGCATTGTTTGAAAAAGTAGGTTTTTCTATTGAAATTGGTGCGTTGCTGGCTGGTGTTAGCTTAGCTTCACTGCCATACAGTAGCGAGATGGCCTCTAGGCTCAAACCCCTGCGTGATTTTTTTATTGTCATCTTTTTCATTACTCTTGGGCAAGCTATGACACCAGGCAAACTAATTGATGTTTTGCCGTACGCGATTATTCTTAGCTTATTAGTAGTGTTGTTCAAACCATTTACGGTACTTTTGTCTATGGGTGGACTGGGCTATACAAAACGAGCCAGTTTTAAGGCAGCTGTTTCAATGAGCCAGATTAGTGAGTTTTCGTTAGTGTTTCTTGCAGCAGCCTTAGCTTCTGGTTACGTTAGTGAAAAAGCTTCCACCACCTTAACTTTAGTTGCCTTAATTACCTTTGCAGCGTCAACTTACCTAATTAAGTACGACACACATTTGTATGCCAAGCTTGAGCACCACTTGCGTCTATTTGAGCGCAAAAAAACCAATTACGAACAAGAGGCTATGCTCCGATCGCACTCTATTATCTTATTTGGTTACCGTAAAGGTGGGCAAGAGTTCTTAAAAACTTTTGCAAAAATGCCAAAACGATTTTTGGTTGTCGACTACGACCCAGATGTAATTGATCTTCTTGAACGTAAGCGTGTCAAATATTTATATGGTGACGCAACCGACCCAGAACTTCTTGAGGAAATGTATTTAGAAAAAACCAAACTAGTAGTATCGACAATTAGTGACCACAAAACCAACTTGTTCATCGCACATTGGTTACGCAACCACAACCCAGATGCGGTTTTTGTCTGCTCTGCTGATAATGCTGTCCATGCATCTGACCTATACGCAGACGGTGCAGCTTATGTTATGATGCCACACTACATTGGTAGCGAAAAAATCAGTACATTTATACGTAAAAACGGCTTTAATAAAACTAAGTTCAAAGAGTTCCGTGAAAAACACCTAGCCTATCTTGAAACTCATTTTGAAAACCCTGACCCAGAAGATTAATATATTTTTTTGTCAGAAACATAACGCATTACATCTCGGTGCAATAACGGACTAAAACCAGTTGCCTTGATTTGTTTGCGGATTTTTGACGACGAAACCTCAGACCATACTGCCGGCAATATTTTATAAGTTAAATTTTTATATTCTTTTTTGAGCTTTAATAGTTGGGTTTTTGTCTGGTCTTTATCTTCGTTTTTCCGCAGTATTACGCAAAACTTTAGATTATCAAATAATCTGTTTAAGCCTTTCCATGAATGTAAACTATTCACCGTATCAGAACCAATAATATACCAATACTCTGCCCCCGGAAATTGGCTTTGTAGTGTTGGTAAGGTGTTATCAATTGTAATATTATTTTCTATTGCATCAATTAAGCGTAAACTAGGATATTCACTGGTAGCAAGATCAATCATATTAAACCTACTTTCATAAGCACTAACTCCGTTTTTATGCTTAGGCATTTTCTCTACTATAATCAACACGTTAGTCAGGTCGCAAACTGATTTAGCAACCAAACAAGCTTCTAGATGAGCGATATGGAACGGGTCAAAGGTGCCGCTAAAAATACCGATTTTTTGCGTTTTGCTCATTAGAGTAAATCCAAAAGGTTGGTGTTTAAGGACTTTTCGTGCCGGTTAATATGCACCAAAATTGCCCGGGTAGCCAACCATACTCCTACCAACTCCAACGATTCCTCTAACACAACTGCACCAAAATTATATATTATTAAAGATTTATCAAACGGTATTGATAAGTACTCAACCACAAAAGCCCCGGCCATATAAACAGCTAACGCAAAAGCCATATTTTTGAAAGTATCACCCGGTAATTGTTTGTGCATTAATCTAACAAATAAAATTACACCAATTAAAATTATCGGAGCTACGATCATCCAAGCGTTAGCTAATAGCCCTTGTCCTTCACCAAAATCAGCCAAAATATGTAAACCTTGCAGCAACAGTTCATGCAAGGCTGCAACTTCGTCAAGTGAGATTAAAACAGAGGCAATTGCAATCACAAACCAAACTGTTTTTGACTTTACTGACTTATGGTTCTTACCGACAATAAAAGCTAAAATTCCAGCTATTAGTGCCATTGAAGAATTTACCCATGTAGGGATACTCAACTCTTCATCCAGTCCAAAACGGTTGACAATATCATTTACAACCCGGTTATCGGTATTACTTATCAATAAAACTAACTGCCAAAATATATGAAACACCACCGCCATGACAATTATTATCATCAAGACTTTTAGAATTAATTTATAGCGATTATCTAAATTTTTTGGGGTATTAAACATCTAATCCAACACCTTCGCAGCACTTAGTTGGCATTTTGCAGGATGGACAAACAAAATGGCCATGAACTGGCTCAATCGGGTAGTGTCCACAATTATCGCAAAAAAATTCTGGAGACTTTTCTTTTACAAGTTCGCCATAAATAACATCTTCGTTGTTCACAATAGTTTAATTATACTATTTTATGCCTTACATGACTTACCGATATGATAATACACCCCTTTTTTAACTTTTGTTTTAGCATTTTTTTCTTTACAAATAGGGCATTTTTTCGACACAAAATCACAATCTTTTTGTTCTTCTTTATTTTTATTAGGAATATCACCATTTAAATCCAAATCACTTTGTCGGCTAATTCCTGATGGACAAGAGCTAGAATCTGCGGTTTTAATAGCGTTATTTTCTGCCCGCAAAGCTAGATCCGCGTTGCCTTGATTATGGTAAATACGTGCTTGCTCAATAAAACTTGCAGAAACTTTACCAAATACGTTTGAATTAATAGTTGTATCTTTTATCGCTCGCTTTACCATTTGAGCTTCAGAAAGCTCGGCTAACTTTTCGGTTGCTTGAACTTGACTGAATAAAATGTCCGACCCATCAATCAATTGTTCGGTAACAATATTGATGTCGTTAGCGAAACTCTTGCGCCGCTCATCACAAAATTGCCTAAATACTCGGTAATCTTGTCGTTGTTTAGTCTCACCAAAAAAAGTTTCACCGTTTATGTCATCAAATATTTTAACTAAATCAATTACACCGTTAGTCATTAATGATTTTGGGACGAGCAATGGCTTATCTAAAATTTCAGCTGTTGATAAATTTTGATAATCAACGCCCAGTATTTTGGCTAATTTTACAATTGTTTGTAAATCCAGCCTAGCCGCACTTGGCTCTGGTACGCCAGCAACAAAGGCCGATTCTATTGAGACACCACTATTTTCAGCTGTTGTTACCTGAATAGCCATAGTTTTTGTGTCAACAAAAAAACCAGATTGTTTTAATTCTTCATCAGTCATGTTGTCTGGTGCTAACGAAAACACGACCATATAATTATCTGTGAGCAAACCTGTCGATTCTAAATATTTCAATCGTCTAGCGTTGCGAGCCTCTGCCTCTGCCCGAAGGCGCATTTTAGAATTAACATTTATTAGTCGTAGAGTGTTGGTATAGATATCACTAAACTGTTGACCAAATTGAATGAGTTCACCATTATCGTTTTTTTGTAAGTGAAATTTTGTAACCTCTCCAGCTTTTAAAACACGCTCCGAAAAGTCAGACCCAACATTGGTCGCTACCATTGCTTTTGCTTCTGGGTCGCCAGTTTTGGCACGCTTGATTGCACTCAGTAAACTATCGTTTGATTCTGGAGTTGTTTCTAGTTCGGAGCTTATTGCCATTAGGCCAACAGCACGGATTTGACGTTCAGTCTCAAGCCGCAATTGTTCGTCTATTTCAAGTTCAGAAATTTCGATAACATTATCTGGGTACACTAACTTAGGGCTTGCCTCTTGTTCAATCCTAAATTCATACCCTTCAAATGTTGATGAAATCATATACCCTGCTTTTCTCAAGCAGGCTACAAATAATCAATGCTCCTGCTCGGGAGACTTTTTTAGTATGCTGGCTCGGACTTTAACCGTTGCGGCACAGTGTGGGAGTTTCACCCATCTTCACAGCATTATTTTGTTAAGTAGTAGTAGTTTAACACAGCCGGCCTACGCTATATGTAGTAGTATTGTCTGCATTATGTTTATAATTTATTAAACATCTATACAATACTATTGATGGAACTTGAAAAACCCGAATCATACAAATTTGCACCACTTGACCATTGGCGCGAACAACAGCAGTTAGTCTCTCAAGAACTAAACGAACTAGCCCGTGGTCACGAAGAACGCTCCGGTGGAATGTTGACCACCCTATCAATTGACACTGATGCATATCCTGCTCAAAGAGTTACTCACCTATCTATTAACGGCCACCCGAAAGATCCAGACCAACTCATTGCCCTAGGTCAAGCCGTAAACTTAGATCATCCTGAAAGATTTAACCAAATGCTTGATGCATTTGAAAAAATTGAACATCAACATCAGTCAGTCACAACACTTGGCGAAATATTGTCAGCCGGTCAAAATATTATCGTTGCCACTAATCATTGCCAAATTCAAGACATCGCTGAAGCGCTCGGGGCTTGCCATATTGCTCTAAAACAAACTGGTGAAGTAAATAACCGTAATTATAGTTTTTCAACTAATATCGTACTCAGTAAAATGGTGGCTCATCTTGGCTTTTTTGACACACCAGCAACGGAAGTTTTACAAGATTTATGCGACAAACAATATTTTAGCTTTCCAAAAACCGATTCGATTAAAGGCACTAAAATACCCGAGCTTTTAGTTTCTGGCTACAACAGTCATCTTCGCCGAAAACTCAAAAGCAGTTTTAAAGATGGTGGAAACTTATTTGGCATCGCCCCAAGCGGAACTGTTGATAAACTAAATTCTGAAGACGACAAAATACATCTTGGCCAAGTAGCAGAAGGCACTATTAAAATCCTTACTTCACCCAACACATTATTATTACCAATCGCTGTTTACAGATCTGCTGATGAATCTATTTTTGAAATATTAGGTAATCCCCGTAAAATGCGCGATGCCGACGATGTGCATGCAATGATGTCATCAATTGCCGACGTTTTAACCAAATCTTCTACTCAAAAAGAATTTGTTTACAATTAACAAACCGTTCAATTTATTGCTAGAAAAATCAGAATAACTCCACCTAAGAATATCCGGTAATAAGCAAAAATCTTAAAATCATGCCTAGAAACATATTTTAATAGCCACCCGATTACAATAAACGCTGTTATAAAAGAAGCTATAGTACCCGTCAATAATGCCATCCCGCCACCGCTAATTGTTGAAATATTACCAAAACCTTTAATTAATTTGTACATACCAGCCAAAAACAGAATTGGAATACTTAAATAAAATGAGAAAGCCGTTGCCGTTACACGGTCAAGCCCACTTAAAACCCCTCCCATAATAGTTGAGCCTGAACGTGACACACCTGGTACTAGTGCTAAAACTTGATACAATCCAATTTGTAAAGCTTGTTTTATTGATATTTTTTCAAGCTGGGGTTCAATTTTTGAAGGTTTTGCCTTGTGGTAAGTTTCTATCAACCAAATTATTATTCCACCAATTATCAACGCACTGGCAATGATTGGCAATGTGCCAAGTCTAGATAACTTACTCTCAATTAAAAATCCAGCAACACCAGCTGGAATTGTTGCTAAAATCCAAATTTTCCAAAAATTTACAGATTGTGCATCGCCTTTTAATAAGCCTGTTGTTTTTTGTGTCAAATCTTCACGGTAATACCAGAGTACGGCACCAAGTGCACCCATTTGTACGACCACCGTAAAAATCTCGGCTGTATCTTTATAGCCAATCATTTCTTGAGCTATTAATAAATGCCCCGTACTAGAAATTGGCAAAAACTCAGTCAAGCCTTCGATAATCCCTAGTAATATCGCTTGAAGTATTTCCATATCAAAATAGTACGCTATTTCTTATTTATTTGCTTATTTTTTAAGTCAGAAAGTCTTGTAATAAAACTATTGGCAGCACCTTCAAACCCCATGATTTTAAGCGCACCAACAAGCACATAAAGCTGATCAACCTGCGACTGCTCTGGTGCTTGTTGCTGTTCGGCAACAGTAAAATAATATTCAATTTTTTTAACTAACCACTTCTCTTCTTGCTCGGTTACTTGATTAGTTTTAATTACTTCTTTGGCGCCTTTTACTGGTTCTAGCGAACGAGCCGAATGGTCTCGCTTTACTAAATGCCCTCGTTTAACCAAACTATTTATGTGCAAAGCCACAGTTGCCACTGAATTATAATTCATGCCAGTTTTTATCTCTCGATAACTAGGACTGTATCCATGTTGAGCAATAAAATCGGCAATAAAATCGAGTAAGGCTTTTTGTTTTTTTGTTGGCCTTGTTAATTCAACATCTAATTTATTTTCTTCTAACACTAGATTTTCCTGACTTTACATTGTTGTGTTTTCTTTTAACGGATTTAGGACGCTTGAGAGCTGGTGAAGCTGCTCGTTTTGGAGTTGGATGACTACCACGAGCAAATACCCACAACTTATACCAAACATAATTCCATACAGTAAAGAATCCGGCTGACACAAATTGGCCAATATAGGGCGAGATTCCAAGCTTGCTCAATCCCCAAACAATTACCGTATCAATCCCCAAATTAATTAAAGAAAGGATTACATACCTTGAAGTCACAGCATCTAGCTCTTTACGGGCACGACGGTCATTAAACACCCAAAACCGTTCAAGCAAGAAATTTACATTTAAACCAAAAACGTAAGATATTATTTTTGAAGGCACTATATCTAGGCCAAGCACACTGTAGCACAGTGCAAACATCGCATAACCAGACCAAAACCACGCTCCGCCAGTTATCGAATATTGGATCACTTCTTTTAAGGTTTTTTTATTTTTTGCCATTAATGAATATTATACACTCCCGTTCACAAAATGTTTATGTTGCCAACCTACAATTTTGTTTTAACCAACTTGCGATTTCCTTAATAGTTAAATGTTCAACGGCAATTTTAACGGCATAATTTTCAATCGAGCCTTTTTTACCCAAAAAATGTATGTTATTAGCACCTAGGAAGGTCAAACCAGCTAACATTGCTGTTCTTTTATTGCTATCCACAAAAGGGTGGTCTGCAATAATTCCCTTAAAGAGTGCTGATGATTTTTCGCATAATTCGTCATACAACTCTTCTCCAAAAACAAATTGAGTTTGTAAAATATGTTCAAATGATAGCAATCTCATCGTTCTGAAAGATTAATAAAATCGTCTTTGTATTCTTTTAGAATTTCATTTGCCTTATCAAAAATTTCTTTATCGTCATTAGATTCATATTTCAGAGGCCTGACGATTACCTCAAGCTCATCACCAAAATTAATTTTTTGTTGCTTTAGTTCTTTGGCGGGAATGGTAACCCCTCCGCTTGAGCCAATCTTTATTACTTTTTGAATGCTTTTTATCATTATTAATATTATAACAATATGTTTTTGCTTTCTTCTTGTCTGGCACGTAAACTGTTATATTAATAACATACCCTATGAAAAACAATGCCTCATTTTTGTATAGTTTTTGCTTAGTCATCTTAGATTTCTTGGCGCTTCTCATAGCTTTTGTTGGCGCATATATTATCCGCGTAAAAATTGATAACCGCCCGGTGTTCGAGTTTGTCTCGGCTCGTTCATTCTTTGCAGTGTTTTTTGTTCTTGCTATATTTTGGGTCATTATTCTAGCTTTACTCGGTCTATACAACAACGCTATCTATGAAAAACGATTCAAAGAGTTTGGCCGGTTGCTAGTTGGCTCATTTGTGGGTTTGTTATTTATTTTAAGTGTTGCGTATGTAAGCAAAAAAACTATCTTCCCGACTCGCTTAGTACCAGCTTATGGATTTTTGATTGCCTTATGTTTACTAATTATTTTCAGAAACATCGCCAGGTTTATACGTACTCGACTGTTCCGTTATGGTATTGGTATCAATAATCTGCTTATTGTTGGACATTCAAAGAATGTCGAAGAGTTACTTGATTTATTTGGAGATCTATCATCTGGATATAGAGTAATTGGTGTCGCTGGTTATAGGGGTAATGTGCATAAAATACGATCTTTTGCTAATTTTGACGAGGCAATCAAACATCTTCAAGCAAACAATATTAACTCTATAATTCAAGCCGAATTTTACGCAAGCCCTAGCAAAAATAATCAAATCCTAGAATATGCTCAGCAGAATCATATATCATACCGGTTTATCCCAGGTAACACGGAGCTTTTTGTTGGTAATATTGATGTTGAGCTTTTCCGCTCGTCAATACCAATGATTGCTGTTAACCAAACTGCGTTAAATGGTTGGGGCAGAATTGTGAAGCGACTATTTGACTTAGCTATCACTATACCTTTAATGATTATTTTAATACCTGTTTATCTAATAATAACCATATTGATATTCATTTCAGATTTTGGCGCACCATTCTTTAGCCAAAAACGAGTGACGCGCTATGGTCGGATTTTTACTATCTATAAATTCCGAACAATTAAAAAGAAATTTAATGGCCTCAGTCCAGAACAAGCATTTGAATCAATGGGCAAGCCAGAGCTTATAAAACAATACCGTGAAAATGGTGACCAACTACCAAAAGACCCACGCATTTCCAGTTTAGGCAGGTTCCTGAGAATCACTAGCCTTGATGAAATACCACAATTATGGAATGTCATTAAAGGTGATGTCAGCCTAGTTGGTCCACGCGCCCTTGTTCCAGAAGAAATAAAACTTGCAACTAACAAACACCATATTGTGAGCGTGAAATCGGGCTTAACCGGCTTGGCCCAAGTATCTGGGCGTAAAGATATTAGCTTTGAAGAACGTCGCAAACTAGATGTTTATTATGTCCAAAATTGGAGTTTTTGGTTTGATTTAGTAATTATCGCCAAGACATTTAGAATTGTCATAAACGGCCGAGGCGCAAAGTAAAGCTTATATTCCTAGCCAGTGCGTCAATTCTAACATGCTTTTTATTGAAAATTTTGCCTTCAGGCTTAGGTCGTGCTTACAGAGTATATGTTGCTGTTTTCACAACCTTGACCTCTAGAGAGTTTGACATTCATTTTAATACAAGTATCATAAGCTCTTGTGTCTAGTGCCGTGAGGTGGTTCTGTCACACTAAATAGGGTTATCGCAGATTATCCTATTAACATTATTTATGAATATTACTACATTTTAGGAGGGTAACATTACTTATGCGTAAATCCGCACTTTTAGCGGGGCTTATATTGAGCACGCTCATTTTTATTAACACTAAATTGTCGGCAAGTGCGCTGTCACTGCCAATTGACATAAACTCAGACACAAACACAAGTGGCTCTACAGCAATTGCACTGAGTTCGGTAGAGTCATTAACAACAGAGGATAAAGAAACAACTCCACAGCCACAACAACCGACAAAGCACCGGGTTTTAGCAGGTGAAACCTTGACTAAAATTGCATCGCAATACTCTACAACTTGGAAACGTCTGTACGACAAAAACCTACAAATACAAGATCCGAATGTCATAGATCTTGACGAAGATCTGATAATTCCAGCCACCGAGGAAGTGCTGACTGAAAGAGAATTACCAACACAAACAACAGTAGCGCTTTCAGAAACGCAACCAACTTCTAGGCCGGTTGCAAAACCAAAAACTACCGAGCCTACAAACAAACCAATTCAAAGCTCTAAACCCACTAAAAGGCCGGCAGCAGGTGCCGGCAATGGCTACTCAGCGGGGTATTGTACGTGGTACGCAAAAAGTAAGCGCCCAGACCTACCTAACAACTTGGGTAATGCAAATACGTGGGTAAGCCGAGCTCGCGCTCAAGGTATTCCAACCGGGTCAACTCCGCGAGTAGGCGCAATTGGGCAACAGGGCATGCATGTTGTGTATGTAGAGGCTGTTAACAACGATGGCACAGTAACCATATCTGAAATGAATTTTAAAGGTCGAGGCGTGATAAGCTCTCGCACAGTTGCCGCAGGAACATTCCAATATATATACTAGACGATAATATTAACCCGGGTTTTAAACTCAATATTATTTGGCTTACGATAGAACCTCGTGACCAACAAATTTTACCCTGAAAATATGCCAGAAATTATTTTTTTCAAATTAAGTATATACTAGTAGCATAATATGTAAGCAGGATGGTGTTTTGAAGGAAAAAAAACTAAAAGTTGCGATTGTGCATGATTGGCTAGTTGGAGGTGGTGCAGAAAAAGTAGTCGAAGCGCTCCATCAAATGTATCCTGATGCGCCAATATATACATCATACGCAACTGATGAATGGCAAAGTAGACTAAACAATAAAGTTGTTACTGGTATTTTACAAAAATGGCCTTTTGCAAAACTTCGCAAATTTATCCCATATCTTCGGATCTGGTGGTTCCAATCATTGAATTTCGAAGGCTACGACTTGGTAATTTCATCTAGTGGGTCAGAGGCTAAAGGAATTAAAACTAGTGGTGACACTTTACATATAAATTACTGCCACGCTCCAACCCACTATTATTGGAGTAAATATGAGCAATATTTAAAAAACCCTGGATTTGGAATTTTCGACCCAATCGCACGCCTTGGCTTAAAACTTTTTATAGGAAACTTGCGTAAATGGGATTATAAAGCGGCTCAGCGCCCCGATATGTTAATTGCCAATTCAACCTACACCAAAGCCCAAATCAAAAAATACTATAAACGAGATAGCGCGGTTGTATTTCCGCCGGTTGATGTCGATTATTTTAAGCCAGGCAAACGGGCAAACCGGTCAGGCTTTGTAATAGCTGGTCGCCAGACTCCTTACAAGCGGTTTGATCTGGCCGTCAAAGCTTGCACTAAACTTGGTCTGCCATTAACGGTTATCGGAACCGGTCCCGAGCATGAACGACTCAAAGCTATAGCTGGCCACACAGTAAAATTCTTGGGGCATATAGACCGGAGCCAACTCCGCAAAGAATTACAATCGGCACAAGCTTTTATTTTTCCTGGTATTGATGATTTTGGTATCGCTCCAGTAGAAGCCTTAGCATCAGGCTGTCCAGTAATTGCCTATAAAGACGGCGGGGCACTGGATTATGTCAAGTCTGGCAAAACTGGCTATTTCTTTGATAAACCGACTGTCGATAGCCTGGCTAGCATCCTGCAGGGCTTTAAACCACTGCAAATCAAGCAATTACCCATAGACGTCAGCTACCATAGTTTCCAGAAAAGTATCCAAAACCAGCTTAACAACTCATAGTTTGCTATTAGCGTTATATATTTTTAGGCCACACACAGTCAATACTTGGTTCTAGCCGTGTTACCCTGTAATGTATTAGGTATGAGAAAGATACTAGTCACGGGTGGTTTGGGCTACATTGGCTCTCATACTGTAGTAGAGCTTCATAATAGTGGCTACACACCAATTATTGTTGATAATTTAAGTAACTCTCAACTATCCGTGCTGGACAGCATTGCAACTATCCTTGATCACAAGCCCACTTTTTATGAAGGCAATTTTGCAGACGATAAATTAGTGAGCCAGATCATCCGAGATAACAATGTATCGGGCGTCATTCATTTTGCCGCCTACAAGGCCGTGAACGATTCTATTGCGAAACCGTTAGATTATTACCAAAACAACGTGGCCGGATTTATTAATCTGCTTGATTGTCTAAAAAAGCACAACGTTAGTAATTTAGTATTCTCTTCTTCATGCACAGTTTATGGCGAACCAGACAAACTACCGATAACGGAATCAGCTCCGTTCAAACCTGCCGAGTCACCGTATGGCTCTAGTAAGCAAATGTGTGAAACTATTCTTAAAGATGCCCAAAAAGCCGGTGACGTAAAATCTGCCATTTCTCTGCGCTACTTTAACCCAATAGGCGCTCATGAAAGTGGTCAAATAGGCGAACTACCACTTGGCGTACCGGCTAACCTGGTACCATTTGTCGCTCAAACCGCATCCGGCACCAGACAATCCCTGACCATTCATGGCAATGACTATTCAACGCCAGACGGCACCTGTATTAGAGATTACATTCATGTAGTCGATCTAGCCAAGGCCCACGTTAAAGCCATAGAGTTACTAGCCCACAAACCTAATTTTTACGATGCCGTTAATATTGGTACCGGCGCGGGCACAAGCGTCCTAGAAGTCGTCAATCAATTCATGGAGGTAAATAACGTTACCGTGCCATATACGATCGGCCCAAGACGTCCGGGCGACATTGTTAGCATCTACGCCAGCACCACGAAAGCCAACAAAACCTTAAACTGGGAGGCGCAACTATCTGTTAAGAATGCCCTTGAAGATGTTTGGCGCTGGCAACAAAACCTAGAAAAAGCTTAAATGCTCTTAGTCTTAATATGAGCATTGGTACGACACCAACCATTCTGTTGCAATACTATTGGTTTAACAACTCGACTGCATTTTTTTGGTTGATCACAGTAAACTCTGGTGACCCAAAACTATCAACAAAAGCTTTTGGAATTTTTACACGACGTTTTGACGACCATTTAAACTCATAAACCCTGGTCATGTCGTTTTGAATTTGAACATAATCTACCTCTGCACCAATGTAATTCCGCCAAAAATACTCATTAGCCGGCATCGATAATAGTAAGTTTGATTTTCGCAGTTCATTTATACAAAAATTTTCCCATAATGCTCCTACATCATCTCTTACCTCAAGGGGCATAAGTCGGCCGAGTAGCGCATTACGCACACCTAAATCCACAAAATATATTTTTCTTTGCTTGCGAATACTGCCCCTGCTATTGCCCGTAAGCGGCATTAACGAATGTATCACGTAGGCCTTTTCTAGCAGATCAATCAATCTGCGTACGGTACTTACGTCCAGCCCTAAACTATTTGCTAACTCATTAAAACTAACTGTGCTCCCGATTTGTAGTGCTAGTAGTTTGAGTAATGACACTAGCGTTGACTCACTCCTGATTGCACCAATACTTAATAAGTCACGGTATAGATAATTATTAGTTAAGTTGGCTAAATACCTATCTTTATTGGTGGCGGTATTCAGGGCAATTTCAGGATATTGACCATAAATAAGAAGTTGTTTCAATAACCGAGTTTTTTCAAGGTTATCTCCTGGTAGCTCCGAAACGCACATTGGCCAGATAGTAAAATAGTATGCCCTGCCAGTTAGAGGCTCATTGATCGAATCGGCTAGCTCAAAGCTAGAAGAACCAGTAGCTAAAACTTTGATGTCTTTAAAATTATCGGCCAGTAGTTTTAGAGTAATACCTATGTTCTCAACACGTTGAGCCTCATCTATTACCACCATATTACTCGAACCAACAACATGTGCCAGTTCGGTTGATGTTTTATTGCTCAAACTTAGGGCAATGTCTGGTTCGTCGCAATTAAGATATTTGTAGTCTGGGTCTATATTTGTGGCGATGTTTTTAGCTAATGTGGTTTTTCCAACTTGCCGAGGGCCATACAAAACAGCAATCTTGCCTTCTTTTAAAGTATCGACTATGCCTGACTCGTGGTTACGTTTTATATACTTCATGGTTGTCATTATATAGAATTTTGTGGTTTTTGTCTAGATAAATATATAGAATTTTGTGGTTTTTGTCATATAATTGGGTTAATTTGTGCCATTATCCATAAAACTTGCGTAAACAACTAGACTTAAGGCAATCTACTAGTATACTTTGGTGATTTAGTTTATCACACCTCAATCGCAGTAAAATTGCAAGCGTGAATATGTATACCATTTAACTTGTAGTTGCGCTGAGCGCCTGAACACGTACTATTTTAAAGGTTGTTATGCACATTACTAAATCCTACCCCCTGTACCACTTGCCCAAAGCGGATGCCAATCTAACTTGTATTGCACAACGTTTCCGTCGCTCTGTATATAAAACCTGCCTGGATTAGCTTTTGGTGTTGTTGCCCAAACCGGCTTATAATTTACGTCATAAATAACCAAGTTACCGTCGTATTGTACATATAAGTATGCGCCCCTTCCGGCTGTACCACTAGACCAAATAGGGTGATGCCCTGGCCCAAAAGCTACCATATCACCATTTGATAACAAAGCTAAACTGTAGCGTTTATCGCTTGAACGCAAGTATTCATTTTTACCCAAAACTTGCCCTGGCACTAAATAATCAGTCCCCTTAAACACCAGACTATCTCCTATTGTAATATTGCTAGCCCATCTTGGCGTTTGATTTTGATACATTACTAAATTTGCATCTGTTTGGAGCGCAATGACATTTGCTCCAGCCTTTGACCCACTAGCCCATAATGGCCTCCAGTTTGCTGAATATACTACAAAGTTGCCGTCACCCTGGAATACCGCAAAAGCTCCTGGATTACCACCAGTTCTAGTGTGCCAAATTACCCTCATTCCATCACCATACTCAACCAAATTACCGTCGCCTTGCATGACTAAAACATATTTGGTGTTGGCGGATTCAATATACTGACCAGGTCTAATATACTGACCAGGTTGTAAACTGTCATTTCCTAAAAATTGCAAACCATTACCTAAACCATTATTAGTGCTAGCGGGAGGCTGTTGTGTCTCCGGTGAAGATGACACCCCAAAACTCACAAACTTACTCAAACCAAGTTGGCTAATGCTTCCACTCCTAGCGCCGTAACTCCCGGTACTTCCCCAGTTATATTCAGAAATCGTAAGTGTACTGCCGTTTACACTCTCTACAAACACCACATGACCATAACGTTCGTCTACACCAACGGATCCAGCTGTTGGTGAAGAACTTACGCTCAAACCCTTGCTTGGTGCATTATTATCCCATGCACCTGCATTGCCTAGGCCTGAAACTTTGGCCAAAGCAATTCCCGAACTCACTAAACGCCATGCTACATAATCAGTACAGTTGCGGTAATAATAGTTGCCGGTGCTTCCATTTCTAGTCTGACCATTAATTGACCATTCGTAGTTTGGGCATTTACCAGTTGTTTGACCGGTAGTCACACAAACTGCATCTGCCCAAGGGTAGCCCCCATTTGCATATGCCTTACCCCTAAAGCCAAGCAAACTAAAGGCACTTATAGTTATAACTACCACCAAGAGTATAAGCTTTACATACCTTGCGCATAGCACATCATTCATGCTTTGAATCCCCCAATCGTTAGATCGTGAGGGTCAATATAAACGCCAATTCAAATTAAGAAAATTGCTCAAGCTAAAACCCAAAAAACATAAGAAAAACGTTAACTGATAAAAACTTGTGGATATATGTTTTAAATATTACGTTATTAACTTTAGGTTCTCTGCATCAAGAATTACTTGGCAATACTACACCAGCTTCTTTTGCGACAAGCATCAGTTCTGAGTGTGTTTGTAAAATCTTCTCTTCAATCGACTTTTTTGCAAATTTATTACTTGCACTTTTATCCTTTTGAACACCCACTAACATAGAATATATTTCCCGAACGTCGTTCTCTAGTGCATCAATACGCACTTCTAATCTAATCTGCGTTTGCTTAGTTAAGCTCATACCCTTATCTTAACATGTACCAACAACAAACTCTGATTAACCTTTTTAATGTTACAGCGCTGGCGCAACTCCATTTATGCCACATTGTCATAACATCAAGACTGTTCATTTACCAAACAACAGATAATAAAATACTTGACGCTACCAAACTTCAGAAAGCTAGAGTAAACGAACAATCTTGGACTTTTTTACGTATTACTTATTCTTAATATATGGATAGTATTAACATAGTCGTACATCGTAATGTACATTTATTATGTAGTTTTAAAAGGACAGTTATTATGAGCATCAAAACAATTGACACAACCGATTTGCGTAATAACCTCGCGGCAACTATTAAGTCGCTCAATAAAGATGACATTTTGTTTATTAAAAGCCGCGGTAAACTAACAGGCAAAGTCATTATTGACGACGAGGTTCTTGAGGATTTGTTACTATTTCAGGATGCCGATTATATTAAGTCTATTGCCAAAGCCCGCGAAGAAGTTAAACGCGGTGATACCTATACTTTCGATGAGGTCTTTGGAGACGTTTTATAGTGAGTGAATATCGGTTGGTATTTGCCCACAGCGTTAAAAAAGATATCGATAAGCTTGACCATTTAACCCGGCAACGGATAGGTAAAAAACTGGGACAATTTCTAAAGCAAGATGATCCGCTGGTGCGCACTCGGCAATTAATTGACTCTAAGCTGGGTGTATACGGGTGCCGGATTGAACATTACCGAATTGTGTTCGATATGCACGAAAATACCATAGAGGTGGTATCCATAAAACACCGTAAGGATGTATATAGATAGTATTAGCCAGGAGTATACCCGTGCTCTGTTTGATTACAAACAGTGCCAACTCCCCAAACGGCTCAAGCCGTTTACGGAGTTCTTAATAAAAACGCAAGATACATATCGCCATTCCAGCCCTCAGCTATAGCCTTTTCCTAACCTTGGTTTTTTAACCGTTCACCACGATCATGACGCTACTTAGCACCTTCTGGACTGCCTCAAATATGTCGACAGATACATCAACCGCAAAAAGCTTGCCAAATTGAAATGTGATAAGCTTCATTTCAAGCGTAGTATACTCTCTATAAATTAAGGCCCATTGTACGCCTAAACATATTTACCGATACCCAATCTATCTGTCTTTACTCTTATCTATTTTTATCTTCTTTCTTTTCTCCCCTTTATAATATATAAATATAGAGAAGAAGATATGGAACAAGTGATAAATGAGTGTGTGTAGCTTTATTAGTGTAAGTATAGTTAGTTCTAGTATTAGGCATATGCGTAGTTATTTAGCTAGTTATGTGATCAAATTATTTGGTAGATTTAATGTTGGCTTGATGAATATTGATGATAGTCTGGAGGTAATTATATGAGTAAAACCGAAGTTAATGAAACTGGTACGGTTAGTTACCGAAGGCCACTGAACAATCAGCAAATTAAAACTCTCCACCTACTGTATCTATATCGCTTTTGTACCAGTAAGCAATTAGCTTATTCGCTTAACCGACCCAATCATAAAGCAATCCAAAATAAACTTCAGATTCTCGAAGCCCAAGGACTCATTGGTAAACGTTACGATAAAAGCTACAAACTTGCTGGGAGGTCAGCCGAATATTACATCACACCAAAGGGCGCCCGTGCGCTCGAAAAAGCCAAACCGCACACAACCAACACTCGGGCAACCAATAGCCTGTACAAGAATAAAACCGTGTCAGATGACTTCATCAGGCACTGCATTACCGTTACCGAAACAGCCCAAAACCTAAAAAACCTGTACGGCAATGACGACAAACTCATCTTATTCACAAAAAGCTATATGACCCAAAGCAGTTGTTTTCCTGCATGGAAGCCCGACATACACCTTGCAATACGCGCAACTGACGAAACACCAAACGTGCACTACTTTGTCGATGTGTGGGACGGCACAAAACCATTTTTTGTCAGCGTCAGGAAGGCTCGAAACTATGTAAACTTCAAAGCCCGTGAAGATTGGTTCGAAAATGAACATTATCCAGCAATTCTCACTATCTGCGATAACGAACTAGCTCAAAAAAAGCTGAACCGGCAAATTAGGCGTATTTTGAATGAGCAATGGGATGATGAGTTGATCTTTGCTACGACGACTACAGACAAGATACAGCAAGCCATAAAACCCGCAGATAGAATTTGGAGCAAAATATATGCAGACGATAACCCTGAGGTAGTGAACTTAAGAAACTTGTTGGTATACTAGGTTTTATTATGGCAACATACCGTGTTATTCTTCCAACTCACCTCAAACCGTCACCTGCCCGGTATGAGCTGACAGCTGCGCAATTACTTGCTGAATACTTTAAGACTGACGTTAAGTTTATTTCACGATCCAATCATAAGACTCCGGATTTCATTATTGACGGCGAGAAATGGGAGCTTAAGAGCCCAACTGGTACTGGAAAACGGAACATTGAACGCCAACTGCAAACCGGTATTAAACAATCGAAAAATATTGTGTTTGATGCCCGCCGTTCTAAAATACATATTGCTAGAATAAAGAATGTCCTCAACTATCAGTTTCGTTTGGCAAAGAGCATCAAGAGAATCGTACTGATAGATAAAAACAAAAACGTTATTGAACTGACGAGATAGACTGTGTTATACTACAAGTATTGAAGGCTCGGCAGCGTTGGATTACGCAGGTTCTGAACCTTCTTTTTTATTCATTAGTATAAAATTCCTTAAGTAAAACCGATAAAATTACCGCAATCGTAACACCACCCCTGCCTGTAGTAACAAAGCTGTGTGTCACATACTACAGCTTTTCGCAATTTACTAGGGGTATGAATTACAAACGTGCCTGTATTAAATAGATCAACCGGGTTAGATTAATAAATGTATACCCCGTGTGCTCTACTTATTGGCAACTTTTAGGATCGTCTCGATAACAAGTTCTGTGTCTTCGTGGTTTTTTACTTCAATGCAGTCTATGCCAAGAGCTTTAACTGGGTAGTCATTTCCACCTTCGCCCAATTTATCGCCCACAAATAAAATCTCATCTTTACTTATCTCTAGTGTTTGCATGAGTTTTTCCATACCATAAGCTTTGTCAATTCCTGGGATTGTCACATCAATAGATGTTGTGCCACCTATTCTAACCTCATAATCTGGCAACTCTTCAACCACTAATGCCCTAATTTGTTGACGCTTTTTAGTGTCTGGGTCCCAGATATACTTTTCATTTGCAGGAGCATCTTGCCCGAGTGCTGAATATGTTATTTGGCTAAATCTGTCTTGGGCAAGCTCGCCATATGGCTTGGTTTCATAATACCCGCATTGCTTGGTCGCTTTAACTAGTGTGTCAATTATTCTTTTCCTATCGTTAACTGGTATGTCTTCAGAGTAAATCAACTTCCATTTGCGCTCAATGTCATCGTAACGATAATACCGGGTTCCGCAAGTTGGCATCAAATGTAGGTTCTGCAAATAGTGATGCTCTACTTTAAGTTCGCCAACTACTTGCTTTTCAAACTGCGGGAACCACCCGCCAGATATCACACAAACCTGAAAATTCTTAAGCAACTCACCAAGCAACTCAGACATGCGGTCATTTATTGGCGATTTAGTTACGGCTAATGTGTCATCCAAATCAAAAGCTATGACTTTCTTGCTCACTTATTCCCTTTCTGTAACTTTTTAGCTACGTCGCCTACTTTTTGGGCAAAATTTTTATTACTAATCAAGACTCCATTTGGTGAATTAACGACCACCACATTATCCAGTCCAATTATTGCAACAGGTGTTTCGGTTTCATTACGCACGTAACTATTTGATGTACCGTCCAGTTCTATATGTTCGCCATAAATGTGGTTACCCTCTTCGTCATGTGCACTTATATCATGCAAATCTTTGAACGAACCTAGGTCTACCCAATCAAAGTTTCCAGCCATCACAAGTGCGTCTGTCATCTTTTCTGATAACTCGTATTCTAGGGCAATAGATTCTAGATCCAGATATGTCTTTTTTGGATTACTAGAATCAAGTAGTTTTTTATACCGGTCCCACATTTGTGGAGCTTGGGCCTTCATTTTTTGCTCAAACACGTTAACGCAACCAACTAAATTACCAATATTCCACAAATAATCACCAGAGGCAAAATATTTATCTGCAAGGCTTGCCTTGGGCTTTTCCTCAAAGGTCTCAAGCTCATATACATTTACCCAATTATCTAATGACTTACCTTTATGAATATAGCCAAAACCTGTCGATGGATAAGTTGGCTCAATGCCCATAAACACTATCTTTTTTTGATCAGTCGATACTTCTCCCGCCCGCAAAACACTAGCCACAAAACCATCAGTGTTATGAATAAGTTGGTCGCCCCACAAAAACACAATCGGCTCATCTGTTAATCCGCGTTTTTTAATCTCGACCAGTGCCCAGGCCACACATGATGCCGTACCGCGCCTGGCAGGCTCAATTAAAAAATTATCCTTGGCTATATCTGGCAACTGCTCAATAACATGATGTGCATGAGACGACTCCGGAATAACAAAAACCTTTTCTTTGCTAGTCAAGCGAAGAGCGCGCTCAACTGTATTTTGCAACAAGCTCTTATCGTCTGTTAGTTTTAATAAATGTTTTGGGTATTCATGGGTAGACAATGGCCAAAGCCGTGTCCCTGACCCTCCCGCAATAATTACTGTTATCATAAGTAAAATGATACCAGTTTAGCTAATTGATTTCATTGTTAAATATACTAAATAGTCTGTGGTTAAATTCAATAGCAAAAGATTCTATTCTTCTTTTATGGTTTTTACTCTAAAAATAACATTCTTGTATAGTAAGTAGTTCCACACCATTATCATACCCACCAAAAGTAATTTAGCGACAAATGCTGGCACACCTAAATGATCCAAAAACAACAAACCATAAGCCGTTACAAAAAAGTTTGTTACTGCCAACACCCCATAGCCAATGACCTCTCTTCTGGCTAACTGTTTAGAATTGCCTTTAAAAACCCAATAACGCTGCAGAGAAAAGTTGATAATTAACCCGATAAAAAAGCTCATTACACCACTCTGGGGCGAACTAAAACCAACTATATAATACAAGAACAAAAATGTAGAATAATCAGAAACAAAAGTTATTCCACCAGTAACTAAATATCTAAATGGGCGCCAGTTATATGCTTTATTAATGTATTTCTTGACCATAACATGTCTTTCAGGATAATATTAAATTTTTTAAATTATTCTATATTGTATAAATAAACAACTTTAGGATTATTACTGGTTTTTTACTGCAACAACTTCCATGATATCAAAAGTATTTAAAGGAATGTTTAGTTTTGTAAGTTTTGATTTATCTGCAAGTTTATGTCCAAACTCTAAAAACACAGTGTTTGAATTTTTAGCCTTTCTATTTGAAATGATTTGTTTTGAAACAGATCCAAGGTTTCTGTAAATTCCCTTATAGTAAACATCCTCCACCTTAAGACCGTGTTTTTCTAGCATCTGCTTGGCTGAGTTCGCTGTAAAATAATGTACGTGTGTAGGTGGATGTATCATTCGCCATTTATCTTTTCTGGCTCTAGGTAGGGCTTTGCCAATATCTCCTGTTGTAAATACTATCCTGCCACCCGGTTTTAGGATCTCTGATATTTTCTTTACATATTTTTCTGGCTGAGTTAGATGCTCCATTACATCCCACAAAAAAACTGTATCAATGCTGTTTTTTTTAAATTTATGTTGCATGAAGTCATCTGTTGTTGTGTTTAATTTAAGCTTTTCGTTAGAGTAATTAACGCCATCCTCACTAACCTCAAATCCTATATGACTCTTTACTTTATCTTTAACCAAGTTTAAAAAATATCCATAAGCACTACCAATTTCAATTATATTAAAATGATCATCTATTGCTCTTTTGTTTAATCTATTGATCCTTCTTATAAAATTTTTTTCAAGGGCAGGTCTATCGGCTTTATAGTCAAAATATTCCATACCAAAAAAATACTCTTCCTGGTATAGTTTTTTTAATTCAGCATTTGTCGGCATCTCTTTGGCGGTAATGTGCCCACATTTAACACACTCTATCAATACATTGTGATAATTTTGAAATTCATTACTTTCACATATAATACACTTTTCTACAACTCTTCCCATTCTCTAACTCCTTTTGATTCAATTATATATGCAATTTCTCGTTTGCCACAATATATTCCGGGCGTTTTTTTTGTAAGCTAATTGAATGGGCAAGATATCTGCCAACTAAACCTAGTAAAATAAAATTTATCCCAAAACAAAACAACATTATTGCCATCAACGATGTCCAACCGCTCGCAGATTGCACACCAAATAAGTGCATTATAATTAAATATATGCCATACAAAAAAGATAAAACCGCAATTGTTGCACCCAAATTCATCGCCATTCTTAGTGGCTTTTCACTAAACTGCAGAATTCCTTGTTTAGCAAGTTCTAGCATTTTTTTAAAAGTATATTTGCTGCTACCGGCAAATCTTGCACTTGGCTTGTAGCTAATACTTACTTTTTTTACTTTTAGCCATGCAAAATAGCCTCGCAAAAATAAATCACTTTCTGGACTGCTGGCTACTTGTTTTACTACGGTATTATCAATAAGCCTAAAATCAGAAGAACCGTATTCCATATTTAAACCAGATAAATAATTAATTAATTTATAGTACAGTTTAGATGTCCAGTATTTTACTTGCCCTACTTCACTTGCATTGTCACGCCTAAGCATTTGAACAATACTACAACCAGATTCTTCCCATATTTTTAACATCTCAATGATGTACTTTGGTGGATGCTGCAAATCAGCATCTAACATAATCACACTGTCGTATTTAGTTGATGCGTCAATACCTGCCCGTATGGCAGATTGATGCCCAGCATTATGTGCAAATTCTCTAAAATATACCCAGTCATTTTTTTTAGCTAATTCTTCAATAATATTCTGAGTATTATCTATGCTGCCATCATTTATCAAAGTTAAGTCAAGTTGGTAGCCACTAATATTTGAACGCTCTTTCTTAACAGCACCAAAAAGTGCCAACAAAGAATCCTCTTCATTAAAACATGGTACAATTATATTTACTTTCTTCCTCATTACAATTTAAGCCTCTCCATTTGAGTTTTATTATATACTGTTTATTAGTGATTAAAAAACTTTGGCAGAACACAGCGGTTAGATATTGCTTTATTGGCGGTTTATCTTATTTCATAGAACTTGTTGCGTTATTTGGGTTATTTAAAGCTTTTGGGTTGCCACGCACAGTAGCAACTGGTATTTCGTTTTGGGTTGGATTGGTTATTGCTTTTATGCTACAAAAAAAGTTTGCCTTTAAAGATTATAATGCCGAGGTAAAAGTTATGGCAAAGCAAGGTGTGTTTTATGGTTTATTAATAGTTTCTAATTATCTATTTACACTAGCAGTGGTAAGTGTGTTTCCAAATGATCTACTATTTTTTAGCAGAACTTTAGCGTTAGCAATAACAACTATCTGGAACTTTTTTGTATACAAACATTTCATCTTTGGAAGAAGGTCAATTAAACAAAGTCTTGTAAGTATGCTAAAAAAACTTTATTCAAAAAGATTAACAATTTTATTTTTTTTTGTAGCCTCGCTTCCTATTTTGATTTACTCAACAAAGTTGCTCCTTACGGGCAATAAAGTCTTTTGGGGTGATTTTGATTATTACGCACAAATGTATGAAGCCATGAGGATTAGCATTTTAAAGTACCGTCAATTTCCTAGCTGGAACCCTTGGATGGCTGGTGGTTTGCCATTATACACAAATCCACAATTTGGACTTTTTAGTTTACAGACATTGTTTGTGTTAGCGTTTGGCACTATCTACGGGCTAAAACTAGCTTATGTAACTTATATGTTATTGGGTTTTTGGGGTATGTATGTTTTTTGCCGTTCCGCCATGAGAGCTGGCCGTCTTCGGGCTGTGTTGGTTAGTTATTTATGGGTTTTTTGTGGTTTTTACGCCTATAGGTCAATTAGTCATTTTACCTTTACGTCATTATTTTTACTACCTTGGCTCTTTTATTTTATTTCAATTAGATCAAAAAAATATACTTGGGTGGGATTAGGTTCTGTAATGTCTATTATTCTTTTAAGCTCTGTACATTATCCATTTTTATATTCTATTTTGTCTATTGGGCTATTTTTTATTATACTTTTGCTTTATCCGGGTAATTTTACTGGGTTCAAAAAAGCCTCAAAGTATTTAATCATAAAAATTTCAAAGAACGATTTAAGCTTTATGGCAAAATCTATTGGACTAACGGTTGTACTTGCAGGTTATAGACTTATTACAACTTTCATATTCGTGAGTGCTAACGAAAGGGTGGTTTCTGAACTTGTTGAGCCACCCGTCGGGCTAAAAACCTTGCTTACGGCATTGTTTGTTCCGGTTGGCAATAGATTTATTGCCATGCCCACAAAGCACCTCACTTGGTCTTGGGGTGAATACAGTATGTACATGGGACTTGGAGCAAGTATTGCGTTAGTTTTTTGCATAGTTTTACTACTAATTCACATGGTTAAAAATCATCGCAAAATTAACTTACAAAAGCACTGGATATTAGTTGCTATTGTTGCTATTGGTTTATTGGGGTTACTTTTAGCAATTGGTAGCAATCACGGAATAAGCCCTTATGATTTTCTAAAAAAATTGCCTGGTTACAGCCAAATGCGAGTACCTTCAAGGTTTGCAATACTAACTGCATTTGCAATTTTGGTATTTTTAAGTTCCTGGAAAAAACAACAGCGCATTATAAACTTATTGCTTTTGCTTGCAGTCGCCGAACTTTTGATTGGAGCAAAACCTATACAGTATAATGAATTCCCATCCATAAATGCAGATTCGTCAACCTATAACAATAATTATACTACTTATGATAACGGCAAAGAGCATTTAGATATGATAACTAAGCCAGAGCATTCATATTATATTAGTACACGCCAAAATAAAGGTCAGATTTATGCTGATGATTCATTAATTAACACCCTTAATCAAGTTATAGGCACGTCTAAATGTGGCGAAAACATAAACCCAAAATGCGACTTGGTGTTAAGTGATAATGCCGAAGTAACATATTGGTCCCCAAATAAAATTATTCTAAAACGGACAGCACCTAGCGAAATAGTACTTAATATGAACACCGAACGTGGCTGGTTAATTAACGGCAAGTACATATTTTTACCCCAAAAAAGCATTAACCCAGTCATAAATATGACATTGCCGGAAGGTTCAGATACTTACTCGCTTGAATATATACCAAAATTCTCACCTAATTGGTTTATTTTCAAAATAAAAAGTTTATAGAATCTTCTCATTTTTTTAAATATATTGATAGATTAAACTTGTTATGGTAGTGTTAGGATACAGCTATTAAGAATAACAAAAAATGAATTATAGACAAAACTCAAAACCAGCTAAAAAAAACCAAACTAAAAAACTTTTAGTTGTTTTAATAGCTATATTGTTGATTGTTACCGGCAGCTTTTTTGCCTATAAGTACCTTTATCAGAATAAAAACAATACTGTTTATAGCCCTCCAACAGAAGAAGAAAAAAAGTCTGGCGATGAAATTAAACCAGAGATTGCTAAGAGACAAGAGAAAGAGGATGCTCAAAAAAAGGATAGTCCAGAGCAAACTCAAAACAACCAAACTAGCAACACAAGCAGTTCAGCCGAAGTAATAATAACCGATGCCGCACTATACAACAATGTGATAGAAGTTAGAGCTTTTGTGTCTAACCAATATAAAGATGGCACCTGTACAACAACACTTACGAAAGGTAGCCTAAAAGTAAGCAAAGAAACAAAGGCTTATAAAGACGCAACCACCACAATTTGTACAAATCCTTTAATAGACAGATCCGAGCTCAAACAAGCGGGTGACTGGCAAGTTGTTGTAAAATACACAGCCGGCAACATATCTGGTGAATCTAAACCTCAAACTGTTAAAATAGAATAGGCTTATGTATATATTCAAACGTAAAATCAATTCAATGACTTTTATACCACTCGCAATATCATTGTTTGTAGCGATGTTTTTGCTTTTGCCGTCAAAAGTGAATGCACTTAGTGGATCACAATTTGATGCAGGTAATATCATTAGTGATTCAGTATTTTTTAATGGTTCGTCAATGTCTGTATATGATATTCAGAACTTTTTAAATGCTAAAATGCCAAATTGTGATACTTGGGGTACTCAGCCCTACGGTGGCACAACTCGGGCAGCATATGCTTCGTCTAAAGGGGTTGGCACGCCATTTACTTGTTTAAAAAACTACTCTCAATCTGTTCCGTCAGTTGCCGGCAACCAATACTGTGGCGGAGGAATGACGGGTGGCAATAAATCTTCTGCCGGAATATTATACGACGTTGCTCAAGCCTGCAATATCAATCCCAAAGTATTACTTATACTACTTCAAAAAGAGCAAAGTTTAGTTACTGATGATTGGCCTTGGCCAGTACAGTATCGCAGTGCCGCAGGTTATGGTTGCCCAGACACGGCACCTTGTGACGCAGAGTATTATGGTTTTTTTAACCAAGTTTACCAGGCAGCCAAAGCCTATAATCGCTACCGAATAAACGCTGCGGATTACAATTACCGTGCTGGTCGCAATAACACAATTTTGTGGAATCCAAATGTCGGCTGTGGCTCATCAACAGTCTATATACAAAACCAGGCCACTGCTGGTCTTTACGTTTACACCCCCTACCGCCCCAATCAAGCAGCCCTAAATAATTTATATGGTACTGGAGACGGCTGTAGCTCTTATGGTAACCGTAATTTCTGGAGAATGTATAATGATTGGTTCGGCTCAACTCGCCAAGACATCCCTTGGGGATGGACTCCTGTGAGCACAGAGGTTTTTGCTGACGCTCAAAGAACAGTAAAGTTTACCGACAAACCAACTATTCAACCAGGTGGCTATATATATATAAGAATTAAGGCTCAAAACTCTGGAACTAAAGTATGGCAAAAAAGCTTCTTACATTTAGGCACTCAAAATCCTCAAGATCACACTAGTCAATTTAGTACCACTAGTTGGTTAGATGGGGCACGACCTACTGGCATGATTGAAAATACTGTTGATATTGGCCAAACTGCAACTTTTGAGTTTACGATGAAAGCCCCTAATCAAACTGGGTCATACAGAGAGTCTTTTAGGGGTGTTGCTGATGGTATAAGCTGGCTATCGAGTAATAATATAACTGTCAATTTTAATGTCGTAACACCTGCAAATGGGATAGTTCAGGGTAAAAATTATTTGAATTCTGGTATGAGTTTAAATATAAACGACCACCTAATTTCTAATGATAGTAATACAACCCTACATTTAGACAGGAATGGCAACCTTAACTTAAATATTGGTTTCAAAAACTATTGGTCAACACAATCTGCAAACATGCAAGCAACCAAACTAATCCTTCAGGGTGATGGCAACCTAGTACTTTACACTCAAAATATGCGGCCGGTTTGGGCAAGTGGTACGGATGGGAACCCTGGCGCATGGTTAGCTCTTCAAGTAGATGGCAATTTGGTGCTATATTCAAGCACAAATGTCCCATTATGGAGTACGGGCACTTCACACAACCCATTTTTAGATGAATATACATACGACAGTATTTCTGGTGGCTGTATGTTGCCTGGTCAAATGTTAACTATTCCAAATCGCAGTTATAAACTTATTCTTCAGGGTGATGGCAACCTAGTACTTTACACTCAAAATATGCGGCCTGTTTGGGCAAGTAACACTGATGGTAATATAGGGTCGGTCCTTTACTTACAAGAAGATAGAAATTTAGTAATCTACAACCCATCTATGCGACCAATTTGGAACACAAAAACATACTAGTTAATACTGCCTGTCTGCACCCTGAGTGTATGTATCTATGCTATACTCTAACAAGTGAATAACATATACATTGATGGCTTAGCGCTAGTAGACGGTCATTTTAGTGGGGTTGGTCAATACACTTTAGGTATGTTGCGTGGCCTTGATGCTATACTTGAGGAAAGAGCATTAACGAACAACCATGCTCTAAACATCAAAATTATTATACCTTATGATAGTAAAAAGCATGTTGATTGTTTTGGATTTAAGTTCATTACCACAAAAAAATACCCCATAACATATAACCTTGCTACAAAGCTTTGGATTAACGGCAAGCTACCGCCTATAGATTTATGGTGTGGAAAAGGTAAATATATATTTCCTAGGTTCGTTGACATGCCGCTGAAATTTAGTGAAAGCAATATCTTAACTATTTTTGATTTATCTTATGAGTTATATAAACAATACTCTGAAGAAAGGAATGCAAAATTTATGTCTACTTTTGTAAAGGATTCAATAAAACGGACTAAAGCAATTGTAGCGATATCAGAAAATGCCAAAAAAGAGATTATTAAATTTTATAAAGTTCCGTCATCAATGGTAAAAGTGGCCACCCCGGCCGTAGACCAAACTCATTTTTACAGAAGAAGTGACGAAGAGATCAACAAAACAAAACTCAAATACGGCATTAAAGCCAAAAACTATATTCTAGCACTATCTAATTTAGAGCCTCGCAAAAATCTAGAGTCCTTAGTAGACTGCTATTGTGAGCTTCCAGAAAAATTACGTAAAGATACTGCCTTACTGTTGGTAGGTGTTAATGGTTGGAAAGCAGATAAACTTTTTAAGAAGATTCTTGAAAAAGTTGAAGAGGGTTTTAATATATTACGTCCAAATGAGTATGTTTCTGATAGTGACAAACCGGCAATCATTTCTGGAGCAAGTATGCTTGTTTACCCAAGTCATTATGAAGGATTTGGCATTCCACCACTTGAAGCTCTGGCTTGTGGGGTGCCAGTAATAACATCAAATAATTCATCGCTGCCTGAGGTAGTTGGTAATGCCGGAATAATGGTTCCTAGCAACAACAAGAAAAAACTATATAAAGCTATGATTGATTATTTAGAGAATATTGAAAATTATACAAAAAAAGCTATTATAGAAGGACCAGAACGTGCCAGCCAATTCTCGTGGAAGAAAAGTGCTAAGGATATACTAAAAGCTATATGAAAAAAATATATATTGATGGGTTAGGTTTAGTTGAGGGTCATTTTAGTGGGGTTGGTCAGTATATATTGGGAATTATTCTGGGTTTTGACCAGATACTAGAAGAAACAATAAATCGTGGTGAAAACGCACCTAATATTAAAATAATTATTCCATATAACACAGTCAGTAGATTTAATGAATTTGGCTTTAAGCATATTTCATACAAAAAATTTCCCCTTTCTTTTAGATATATGTCTGCACTTTGGTATAGGGGCAAGCTACCGCCTATAGATTTATGGTGTGGAAAAGGTAAATATATATTTCCTAGGTTCGTTGACATGCCGCTGAAATTTAGTGAAAGCAATATCTTAACTATTTTTGATTTATCTTATGAGTTATATAAACAATACTCTGAAGAAAGGAATGCAAAATTTATGTCTACTTTTGTAAAGGATTCAATAAAACGGACTAAAGCAATTGTAGCGATATCAGAAAATGCCAAAAAAGAGATTATTAAATTTTATAAAGTTCCGTCATCAATGGTAAAAGTGGCCACCCCGGCCGTAGACCAAACTCATTTTTACAGAAGAAGTGACGAAGAGATCAACAAAACAAAACTCAAATACGGCATTAAAGCCAAAAACTATATTCTAGCACTATCTAATTTAGAGCCTCGCAAAAATCTAGAGTCCTTAGTAGACTGCTATTGTGAGCTTCCAGAAAAATTACGTAAAGATACTGCCTTACTGTTGGTAGGTGTTAATGGTTGGAAAGCAGATAAACTTTTTAAGAAGATTCTTGAAAAAGTTGAAGAGGGTTTTAATATATTACGTCCAAATGAGTATGTTTCTGATAGTGACAAACCGGCAATCATTTCTGGAGCAAGTATGCTTGTTTACCCAAGTCATTATGAAGGATTTGGCATTCCACCACTTGAAGCTCTGGCTTGTGGGGTGCCAGTAATAACATCAAATAATTCATCGCTGCCTGAGGTAGTTGGTAATGCCGGAATAATGGTTCCTAGCAACAACAAGAAAAAACTATATAAAGCTATGATTGATTATTTAGAGAATATTGAAAATTATACAAAAAAAGCTATTATAGAAGGACCAGAACGTGCCAGCCAATTCTCGTGGAAGAAAAGTGCACAAGTTTATTACGACTTACTTGAAAATTAACTTATGAAAATAGCTATAGATATTACTCCACTTCAAAACCTACACAGCGTAAGAGGGATTGGATCAGTTGTCAGAAACTTATTGTCCGACCTTGAATATTATGAACCAGAAAAATATGAGTATTTATTTTTAGCGCTTGACGACGACATATCAAACACTGAAAAAATAGTATCTGACTTGGTTAATAAAAATAAGGTTAAATATTCTATTAATTTTGTATTTCCGTATACAGCTCCTATACACAAAAATCAAAGTGAGCTTAAAACTTTAGCCATTAAATTATCACCAGGTATAGCTAAGCGCATGGGGAGATTAATTTTACAGTTAATTGCCATCACAAGAAAGACCTTGGACTTCGTTAAATTAAGAGTCGGGTTAAGCACAAGAAAAATTATTCATTCACCTGATTTAGCTCCAGATATTTATTTACAGTTAGACCCAACAATACTTTTACCTAAATTCTCTCCGATTACAAAATCCATAATTATGGTACATGATTTAATACCTTATGTATTAGAGCACGATTATCTTTTAAAATATAAGACAGCTAGGAAAAACAATATAGATCGTAGATCGTCCCTAAGAAGGCATCTTGATAGGTTGATTTACATAAACACAATAAGACAAAATTGCAAAAACTGTGTTCATATATTGTCAGATTCAAGCCATACCAAAGACGACCTATTGAAGTATACAAAAACTAACCCAAATAAAATAACTCCTGTTTTACTTGGTGTAAGAACTATTATTAACAATTTACCCGAAACCAAACCAATGTTGGTGGTTAAACACCTTTCGCCTTGGGGTTATATCGAAAAGCAGATTGCCTTGCCCAATAAACCATTTTTATTTTTTGCGGGAGGAGCTGATAACAGAAGAAAGCTAAAGGAAATCTTTGCCGCATTCAATAATCTCAAAGCCAAAAACTACGATATAGCTTTAGTTCTAGCCGGTGATACTATGGCCAATATTAGCGAACTACCTAACGATGAAGCGAGAGAATACCTGAAAAGCCATTCTACTTATTTGAATGATATTTATTTTGTTGGCTATGTAAGTGAGGAGACTTTGCATTGGCTCTATACAAATGCTTTAGTTTTTGTATACCCCAGCGTATATGAAGGTTTCGGTCTTCCGATTTTAGAAGCAATGCAATATGGTACGCCTGTAATTACTTACAAAAACTCGTCTATTCCAGAAGTGGCGGGTGATGCGGCAATGTACGCTAATGACTTTTTAAGTATTGAAAACCACGTAATTAATCTCTTAACAGACCCTAGTTTGTCTAAAAAATATAGTGTGTTAAGCAAAAAACAGGCAGGTAAATTTTCTTGGCAACAAACCACCAAACAAATTCTTAGTATTTTAACTAGCTCTTAGTATTTTTTTTAAAATTTATCCAATCAATCGTTAAGCCATATATTGATCTTTTTATCCTGCTTAATAATCTTCTATTTTTCAAAGTAAGTGAGTTGTCGATTTTGAGTTGTTCGACTGTATTTTGTAATTGTAAAATTTGAACATTTTTATCATTCAATACCTCTTGCAAATGTTTAATAGACTTATCTTTGCCTTTTCGTTCATTATAAAAATATGGGCGCAGTGAGTTTGCCTGAATTTTAACGGCTCTTTCTTCAAAACCTTCGGTCCGACTCCATGATTCTTTGGCAATATAATATTCATTTAATCCATCAATAATAAAAAGTTTATAATGACTGCTTAAAAGAGCCCCTTTCCATGGTTCGGTTATATGGTTTGCCTCAATGCACACTATTTCTGGCCTGTATAATTCCCAGTCATTACCTGCAATTACTTTGCCCTCAAAGCCTTCTACATCAATTTTTATAAAATTAATTTGTTTAACTTTGTGTCTTTTAAAAATTGTAGCCAAGGTAGAAACTTCCACATCGTAATCTTTATACTCTTGATTTTCCCCTTTTTCTTCAATACGCATTCTAGATAATGTTGAGTGCCCTTTTATATTGATATATTCTCTTATTTTTTGTCTACCTATTTTGTCTCCAATAGCTAGTTGCAGGTTTATGTCTTTTGGTCTTGATCTTATAAGTTCCTTGTGAAGGCTTTCGATAGGCTCAATGTTTATACCATTCCATCCATTTTGGTAAAATAGTTTTGTCACAGAATCATCATCTGGGTCATTAGCACCTACATCAACATAAAAACCTTTTTTTACATCATAAAGAAGAGCTTTTAAAATTATATCTTCATTATATTGCGCGTATGTGATTATTGTTCCATCTTTCATGATTATTCTTTATTATAATTATCTACTAATATACCCAGGTCTTCTTCGTACGATCTAAAAAGTGAACTGTTTGCATGATTTAATGATGTTTCAACTTTAAAATCCTTGTCTCTATCATCAAATGATGCAACTATTAGCCCATCTCCGCTAAATGACTCCAGAACATTATGAGCAGATATTATGTGCCCACCGTTTGATTTTATTAACTCTATGCACTCATTGTGTGTGTTTGGGTTATTTGAAAAATAATAATGATGTGTAGACACAAAAATAAATCTAATTTTATTAGCTTTAATAGATTTTAATGCACCTTTAATGGCAGAATATTCAAAACCTTGAACATCCATATGTAAAATATCTAGTTTTTCCCAGCCCTTTTCTTCTATTAAGCTATCTATTGTTCTGGTTTGTATGGTTGCTTTATTTAAAGAATCTGACTCCATCTCTATTTCTACCATTACACCATCTTCACTTCCTGCCGCACTTCTTATAAACTCTATACTTTTAATATCATTTAGTTTTGCATTTAACCTGCCCAGCTTGAGGTTGCCTGGATCTGGCTCACAACAAAGATTTTTAGCACCTTTAATTTGCATATTAAACCATATAGAGTAATAAGCCCAAAAAGAGCCTAACTCAATCATTGTTGCATCCTTGTCTACCCTTTTTAATATCTCGTGAAATACTTTTTCCTCTTGAGGCTCATGATGCCCTTTTAATGTCTGTATTATTTTAGCCATCCAGTCTCCATGATAGCCACCTTTTAATACAACCATCCCGTTGTGCATAACTTGCACATCTTTTCCGTTAATTTTTTTAATTTTACCGGCATCTTTATGTTTATTAATGTAGTTTGCGTCTTTGCAAGACACTGTCATTTCTGCGCGCTGATTCTCGTCCATTCTCCACAAACCTTCGGCTTCTTTAAGAATTACTAAAGGTGATCTTAAAATTTGCTTTTTTGATGTTTCTTTGTTTTGCTTTCTAAATAATTTCATTACTAACCTTTCTTTATACAATGCTAACTTTTAATTTTGGCGCAACTAAATAGGTGGTGTGAGTAGCTTTTCTGATTGAAAACTTAATTGCTTCATCCCACCAATCTACAACAGTAACTCCATTATCCAGCAACAAAGCAAGCGTAACGTAATACTCACCGTCTGATAGAATATTATCAAAATTCCAAGTTATCAATTTCTTCTCACCGATCTTTATTGGTTGGCTTTTTATTTTTTCAATTAATGTATTTGATCCCATGATTTGGGTACCGGCTCCATTTTTTATCATAAAACCATATATAAGACTTTCACAGTCTTTGTTTGCTTTAGCAGTAAATCTTAGCTGAAGTATGCCTTCTGCTGTTTTAGAAAACTCTGGATTCGTTATTGCTGCTTGTTTTCCTCCCCACCTTTTTTTAACCTCACCCTCTGTTGTATCACTCTTTATCTCAGGATTAACTTCTGCCATTAATTGCTCGTACATTAATGCCACCCTATGAGACTGATCTATTTTTATTAATTTATTACTTTCTATAAATGCTACTCTATCACAGTATTCTCTCACTACATTCATGTCATGACTCACAAATACCACTGTTTGTTTTTGCTTTTTAAGCAGTTGAAAATACCTAAAGCATTTGCGCTGAAAATCAGCGTCGCCAACCGCCAAAACCTCATCTATCAATAAAATGTCGGCCTTTGCACGTATTGCCATAGAAAACGCCAAACGTACTTGCATTCCTGATGAGTAGTTTTTAAGTTTTTTATCCATAAATTTGCCCAGTTCGGCAAATTCTACCACCTCATCATAAAACTTATCTACTTCTTTGCTAGAAAACCCAAGCATTGCACCGTTCATGTAAACATTTTCTTTGCCGGTAAGCTCTGGGTTAAAGCCAACCCCAAGTTCAATAAACGGCACAAGCTTGCCATTTACTTCTGTTTTACCTTTTGATGGCTGATATATGCCTGCGATTATCTTAAGTAGTGTACTTTTACCAGAACCATTGCGGCCAACAATTCCAAAAAATTCACCTTTTTTAATATCGAATGAAATATTTTTTAAAGCATGTTGGGTTTTTTGGTTTTTATCTACACCCTTAAACATCCCCGTGAATAAACTTTTTACTGTGTTGGCTCGTTCTGATGAGTAGTTAAAATCTTTGTAAACACCATCTACTCTTATTGCAACTTCTTCATTATCTGCTGACATTACTAAACCTCCTCTGCGAAGTATTTTGACCGACTTCTAAAATATGTAACCGCAACTATCGCACACCCTACAACTAACAATAAAGGTATTATTCTTACCCAAGGCCTATCTGGGTAAATTGATCCGATGGTTTGTGTTTGCGGGGAGACTAATACAAAACGAGCATCTTGTATAATTTGCGCCAGCGGATTAAGTATGGCAAGTTTTGCGGCTTTTGGTGGCAAAAGACTTATTGGGTACAGTATCGGCGTGGCATAAAACAGCCCTTGTAGAACAACTTCCCAAATATGGCTAACATCTCTTAGCCTTACATAAGCAGCGCTCAAAATAAAACCAATTGCCAAAGACAGTACAAATAACTCAATTATTATTAACGGTAGTAAAATTATGTATTTTGTTATCTCTACTCCACTTATGACCATAAAAATTGCAATAATAATAAAGTTTAAAAATAAATTGATCAAAGCAGAAAACGAAGATGCCATAACAATAACATATTTAGGGAAGTTAATCTTTCGGAGCAAATCACCCTTGCCCACAATTGAAGAAATACTCCCAGATGTTGCCTCTGAAAAAAAGTTCCATAAAACTATACCGAGCAATAAGTAAACGGCGTAGTGGGGTATATCGTTGCCAATACGTAAAAATTTTGTAAAAACAATGTATAAAATTACAAATAACGCCAGTGGCTTTAATAACGACCAAACGTACCCTAAAAATGATCCTTGATACCTTAACTTAAAGTCTGTAATTACAAGTTGCCTTAACAATATGGCCGAATATCTGTATCTGCTTTGAATTTTATTAAACATTCACTATACATAATACCAGTTATCGCTCTTTAATAGTATAATGGCCGTAATGAATATATTGTTTGATGCAAGCCCGATTGCTGGCCAAAAATCTGGAGTAGGCCACTTCTCGCAAAGGCTACTAGAGAGCATGGCAAAAGGCGACGACCAAATTACTGCTTACTATTTTAATTTTATTGGCAAAAACAAAATCCCGCCTCTGCCAACCAGTAAAAATATTGCATACAAAGAAATTAGGTTTATGCCGTCCAAACTAATTTCTGTATTAAACCGCTTAGGAGTACAACTACCAATTGAATTATTTGTGGGCTTTAAGAAGTTTGATTTTGCTATTTTTCCTAACTTTGTAAACTATCCTAGTATCAGAAAGTTAGAGTCTTTTACAGCAATACATGATTTGTCATTTATTGATTGCCCCGAATACACACAAAATGCTAATAAAAATTTTTTACAAAAGTTTGTACCTAAATCTATTAAAAGATCTTCTGGCATTCTTACTATTTCTGACTTCTCAAAGAAACGGATTCAAGAATATTATAATGTCAAGAAAGACAACATTCTTGTATTACCTATACCTTACGAAGATAAAAAATCTATCGGCAGCATTAGCGAATCAATACGTTCTATTGCAAAAAGGAAGTACTTTCTTTATGTAGGTACTATTGAGCCTAGGAAAAACATTACAGGGTTAATTAATGGTTTTGTGAAACTACCACCAAACATCAGAAAAGAGTACGCTTTGGTATTGGCTGGAGCAATTGGCTGGAAGACCGAAAGCACAATGAGAGCAATTAAAGAAAATAAAGATATTATAAATTGTAAAATTACCGGATACGTTAATGACGCTGAGCGTAATTTTTTATATAAAAATTCCAATGCTGTTTGCTTGTTGTCGCATTACGAAGGTTTTGGAATGCCGATTCTTGAAGCAGCACACTACAAAAAGCCCTTAGTACTGAACTCTATAGAGGTATTAAAAGAGGTGGCTGGCCCAAATGCTTATTACTGTGACGCTAACAACCCGAATGACGTTGCGCGGGCACTAAAAAAATCAATTACAGACAAAACACCTAGCTTGGTTAATAAAGAATACTCCTGGAACAAAAACATGGTTAGGTTAGATAAATTTATTCAAAACAAATTACAGGGAGCAAAGCTATGATGAGTATATTGGTTACTGGGATAAACGGGTTTGTTGGCAAACATTTAGCTCGTGAGCTTTACAATAACAACATTAAGATTTATGGATGTGGGCTTGATAGCAACCTAGATGAATCACTACTTAATGTTGTTGCTGGTTTTACGTCAAACTGCGATCTAACTCACCCAAAAGATGTAGCTAGGCTCCCTCTAAAAGAGGTTGATGCAATAATAAATTTAGCAGGGCTTGCCCAAGTGGGCAGTTCGTTTGGGGAATCCGAAAAATACAACAGCATAAACATTAAAGTTCATACAACTGTTGCTGAGGCAATTCAAAATATTAAAAAACCGATTCGAATGGTGTCTGTAAGCACTGGGGCTGTATACGACAATCATCAACCCATGCCCTTAAACGAAACAAGCGATCTAATAAAAGAGGGTTCACCTTATGCGCAAAGTAAAATTGCTATGGAAAACGCCCTACAACCATTTATTGAAAGCGGAATGGATGTTGTAATTGCGCGGCCTTTTAATCATATTGGGCCAGGCCAACTGCCTGGGTTTTTAGTACCTGATTTAGCCAGGCAAATACAACAAAGTTCCACACTGAAAGTCGGAAATTTAAAAACAAGGCGTGACTACACGGACGTACGTGACGTAGCTAGAGCCTACCGACTATTAGCTACTAAACCAAAACTTAATCACAAAATTTATAACGTTTGCAGTGGAAAAAGTGTGGTTGGTGAATCAATATTAAAACACCTTTTGAATTCGTTTGAAAAACCAAATTTAGATATTATTATAGATAAAACTAAAGTCCGCCCCAATGACCCGCAAAACATCATAGGTGACAACTCTCGCCTCACAGAAGAAACGGGTTGGTTGCCTAAAATACCACTTGAGGCAACAATTAATGACTTTGTGGCTAACTTAAAAATGAATTCTTAGGCCTCTTGTGTGAGGTCGTGTTGAACCATGAGTTTTACTAACCCAGGGAAGTCAACCTTGCGCTTCCAGCCTAATTTTGTCTCCGCCTTCGTTGGGTCTCCGAGCAGAATATCTACTTCAGCTGGTCTGAAAAATTCTGGATTTATTTTTATTAAAACTTTACCTGATTTTTTATCTACGCCAGTTTCTTTAACTCCTGAACCATTCCATTCCAAATCAACACCAGTTTCTTTAAATGCTAGCTCACAAAATTCTCTTATCGTATGAGTTTCACAAGTTGCCAAAACATAATCATCGGGTTCATCTTGTTGGAGCATGCGCCACATCCCTTCAACATAATCACCTGCGTAACCCCAATCACGCTTAGAATCCATATTGCCAAGTTCTAGTACATCTTGTTTGCCAAGTTTAATTTTAGCAGCAGCTTGACTAATTTTACGTGTTACAAACTCTGGGCCTCGCCTTTCGCCCTCGTGATTAAACAATATTCCGCAGCTTGCGTGCATTCCGTAACTTTCACGGTAATTTTTTGTAATCCAATGGCCATAAAGCTTAGCCACACCATATGGGCTTCGTGGATGAAACAGTGCATCCTCATCATAGCCTTTGTCAGGCCTGTTGTAATCTAGCCCACCGAACATTTCAGAAGTTGAAGCTTGATAAAAACGTGATGTTTTTTCTAAACCAGCCAGCCTAATTGCTTCTAATACATTCAACACACCTTTGCCGGTAACGTCCACAGTTAAAAGTGGATCCTTAAATGAATAGCCGACATGACTAATGGCTGCAAGATTGTAAACTTCATCTGGTTTGATATCTTGTAGGGCTCTGGTTAGCGCTGATAGATCAAGTAAATCCGCTAAAATCAAGTTAACAAACGGCATTTCGTTTTTTAGAGCTTGGTAACGCGGGTGACTTGCCTCGGTTTGACCTCGCATTACACCAAACACCTCATAACCTTTATCATTTAAAAGCTTGGCAAGGTGACCACCGTCCTGCCCTGCTACACCTGTTATAAATGCTTTTTTTGCCATCAGTTTAGTTTACCTCCATTTTTGGTTAATCAGAAAATTCGCCATTATTACCTTGTGTAATTATTCCATTATATACTAAATGAAGCTCGTCTAAGCTTACGCCTTTTTCGTGTGCAAGCTTTTTGCGAAAGTCATCGAGTGATTCGTTATAATCTTCGATTGTTCCATTAGTACGGCTTATAAAACCATCGATTGACTCACCGTTACCCTGCATTGGAAAACGAATATCATAATTTTCTGACTCCATACTCATATATTGCAAACTCCTTATTTATTTTTACCAATACTATTATATGTGTATTGGCTTAATTATTCTGGTTTGTTTTTTACAATAGTTGCCTATGGGTTAGAGCATTTTTTTAAATTGATACCCCTTGTTTTAGTGATGTAAGATCTTGTTTTGGCTCTGATACATCTTGCTCAATTACCTCAATACAAGGACTCACAGCAACATCGAGCACATCAAGCATCACTACATGTTTTTCTGGTAAGTCTTTTTCACTTAAAGCTATAGTTGCAATTGCTTCATAAAATATCAAACTGTGATTAACCTCACGATAAACACATTCTTGTTGTTTATATATCTAAGGCTTGATTGTTATTGTTGTTTTTTGTTTTGCTAACCATATAAAGCCCGGCCAACCCCCACCACGTATAAGCAACTGCTTCGTTTGCCCAAATATGAACTAGTATATTAGTAAGCGATAGGCCCACAAACGAAGCTAAAATTGCAAAAACAAAAATGTCGTTTTGGTTTATAGCATAAATTCTATTTACAACACAAAAAACAATAATTAAAAATATCAAAACACCTGCAATGCCAACTTCTGTTGTGATCTGTAAGTAGTAATTTTCGTTTAATCTCACGCCTTGTTTTTGGTTTTTTACAGATGCCAGGCCAGCGGTACCTGGGCCTCTTCCTAGTGGGTTCTGTTTTATGTCCCCGATCGATTCTTTGATGAATCTAATGCGCAGTTCGTTGGGGTCTTCTTGTATAGTTTTTTGATCGGAGTGAAAAACTACATTTCTTACAAAAAACGTATCCTTGGTTAGAAACAATAATCCGGTGATGACTAAAAACAAAATACCGCCGATCATAACTGCTGGTCTTATAGCCTTTGTAATATTTTTTCTGTTATTTTTAAATAATAACACCGTGAACGTTGCGCCCGTAAAAAACAACCCCAACCAAGCGCTCCTCGAAAACGTGTAATACATACATAGCATACTCAAAGCACCATAGATTATTAATAACTTTTTATTGCGTTTATTTTTTGTGTAAAGGTAGGTAGATAATACCAAACTGGTGACAATTATCAGGTAGGACCCGAGGGAGTTTGGATCTCTTATTGTTGACATTACTCGCTCAAGATTGGGCTTATCATCAATAAAAAAAGCTGGTAACACTCCGTTTGCACGCACAAACCCAATTTTAGATAATGCGTCATTTGGCAAAAACAAATATTGAACAATCCCAAACGAGACAACTATAATTCCCACACCTAAAACAATTTTTATAGAATTATGTCTGATTTGCTTAACAGGGAAGATGTAGCATAGCAACCAACCGTAAAGAAAAAACAACAAAAATCGTAAATTATAAACTATTCCCAATATTTCTGCATCTTGGTCGGTTTGCCTAATTATTGCCAATACCCCCGTCAGTGTTGCATAGGCTAAAATCAGTAAGGTTAATTTACTAGTAATAAACCCTTTAAACCATGCGCTGTTTAAGTTGTTCAAAAAAACTAGACAAAATCCGAACATTAACAACACATCTTTTAAGATTTTCAAAACTGTGAGTTGACCGAGATTTGCGCCAATAACAGTTGACACAAATACATGTAGAGGCATGTAAGCAAGCAGTCCATAAAAAATATATAGACTGGTTCTGTTTATTAATTTTGACTTGCTATTAATCATTACTAGTACCTATTGTAAACTGTATGTATGCATATTGTAATCGATGCTCGCAATCGGCGATCCAGTACTGGTAGATACACTGATAATTTACTATATTATTTACAAAAAATAGATAAAGAACATAAGTATACCGTTTTGTTGGAGCCAGACGACCCTTGGCGCGGAAGTTCAGATAATTTCTGCTCCTTACCTTGTCGTTATAAACAGTTTTCTTTTAACCCTGTTGAACAAATTGGGTTTGCAATACAACTTTACCGACTACACCCCTCGCTTGTGCATTTTACAATGACCCAACAGCCGCTGCTCTATTTTGGCAAAATCGTAACCACAACCCATGACTTAACTATGCTACGTTTTACGCGTGCTAGCCGGTTTCCAAATTGGCTGCACCACTTTGGAATGTTGTTATACAGATTCTTGTTTTGGATGGTGCACAAAAAATCTATTAAAATCATTGTTCCCACGAATTACGTGGCTAAAGATTTGGTTGCCTACCAGCCTTTTACTAAAAACAAGATTGTTCGTATATACGAATCATCAGAACCACCAATCAATAGCCAGGCAAAAAAGCCAAGTGGCATAAGCAAGCCGTTTATATTCCATGTTGGCCAACCATTGCCACATAAAAATATTGAAAGATTAATAACAGCCTTTAGCTTACTTAAGGCCTCATGGCCAGAACTATCGCTAATTTTACCTGGTAAAATTAGTGGAGTTTTTAGAACTGAAATCGAAAACTGTATTGAGCAGTCAGGGGTAAAAAGCTCTATTTTGTTGCCCGGCTTCGTAACCGACGAGGAGCTTAAATGGCTGTACGAAAACGCAGAATGTTATGTTTTGCCGTCTTTAAGCGAAGGCTTTGGCTTGCCCGGACTAGAAGCCATGGCTCACGGTTGTCCTTTGGTTAGTAGCAACGCAACTTGCTTGCCAGAAGTTTACGGCAATGGCGCCCATTATTTCGACCCGGAAAACGTTGATGATATGGTGGCAAAAATTGGTGAGGTTTTAGATAACAAAAAACTCCGAGCCCAGCTTATTAAAAACGGCCATCAACAACTTAAAAAATATTCTTGGGAAAAGATGGCTCGCGAAACCTTGACCATCTATCAACAAATATTGAAACAAACCGAATAATCCTGCGTTCTTATTAAAATAATTATTGACAAATAATATACATGCTATTAGCATTCAACTTATGAAAACCGTTAGCTTTTCACTAGACGAAGAAACCGCACAAGGAATTGAAGACCTGGCAAAACAGTCAAAGCTATCTCGTAGTGACATAGTCCGTTCGATGTATGCTCGAGTGCGTCTAGAGAAAACCCTTGAAGAAATGCAAGCACAATCAGCACCATTATTAGAAAAATTAGGGCTTGAAACCGAACATGATGTCGCGGCCTACATCAAAACCAAATCTTAATATAGTACCCGATACCGGCTTCTATGTGGCCGCTACGTTAAAAAACGGTTACGCTAGAAGTTATTTAGTAGGCCGTGGTTCAAAGTTTCTTAGCTACAAACTTTTTAATTCATAGGCAATCTTGCTTGAATTCCAAGAAAAACTAGAAACTAAATTTATTTTTGACAGACAACAGGTGGTTACTATGATGAATCAAACCCGTAAGGTACTAACCGTTGTCCATCCTACTCAAAAGATTACAGCAGTCCGGGACCCGGACGACAACAAGATTTTAGAGTGCACACTAGAAGCTAAGGCCGATCTAGTGGTATCGTTCGATAAAGACTTGCTTTCGCTCAAAGAATACTCTGGAATTAAGATTATTCATCCGTCGATGCTGCAGTATATGTTTTCAAACACATAAATCTAAGCACGGGATCAGTTTTGCTTATGAGGGTTTGCCGGCTTTGATTACGACGTGCCTTTCACGGCCCTCGCCAACTGATTCGGTTGAAAGTCCATGATCTGAGGCAACTTGGTGAATCACCCTTCTGTCAGATGCGTTCATTGGGTGCACATGGTAATCTTCGTTACTGTTTTTGGTGCTTGTCATCCAGTCTTGAGCCTTCTCGGCCAAACGGTCAGCCCTCTGTTTTTTATAATCAGCTACGTCCACCACTATTCGAGAGTGTTGGTAACCTTGGTTGCGTAATGCACTAGATATCAGTTGCTGCATTGATCGCATAGTGTCACCACGTTGACCAATCAAAAAACCGTTAAGATGTGTTGATGGCACATGTAACTCAATGATTTCATCATCGTTTGTGGTTGCATAAATATCAATGTTTAGACCAAAAAATGAAATGACATCTTCTAAATATTTTTTGGCATATTGGATAGCCTCTTCTAGCGAATCATTAGTAGCCACGTTTGTGCCTACCTCTTTATTAGTATCTGACATAGTTACTTCCTCCTTTTTTTAGATTTTTTAGAGGTTTTTTTAATTTTTGGTTTTTTAGGAGGAATAACTTCGCCTTCAATTACGCCCTCTTTGTTGGGCTTTGCTGTCACTTGTTCAAGTTCGGTTTCGTCTTTGCGTAGAACGCGTGATTGTTGCAAGATGGCAATTAAGCTTGTGGTTAGCCAGTAAAGCGGTAGGGCTGCTGGCAAACTAATCGTAAAAATAAACACAAACGCTGGGATCATAAACTGTGTAAACCGACCAGTGGCAGCTGCCATCTCACTTTGGTCTGCTTGCTTGCCCTCACTCGCTTCTCGCAAGATGTCACGTAATTTTTTAGATTCGCCACTCTGGGGCATTAATTGCTTACCCTGATAATACTGAGCGACTGCACTCAAGGCTACAATAATAAACGCTGGCACGTACAAACTACCGCCTTTTGGTAAAGCTGCCTTAGATAAATCAATGATACCAACTAATGAATTATCGAACTTCGAAGGATCGGCCATAACATCCTTCATCCACGGCAAATGCTGGATAAACGGATAGGTAAAAGTACTGATAACATTTGGATCATTAACGATTTTACTGATAGCGCTATAGAGCGCAATGATGATTGGCAACTGCACTAAAATCAGACCAATGGATGAAAACGGGTTAATTTCTCGTTCTTTATATAACTCCATAACCATGGCTGACTCTTTTTGTTTGTCGCCCTTAGCGGCTTTTTTAATCTTTTTAAGTTCTGGTTGAAGTGCTCGCATAGCCTTGGCATGATGCAGTTGTTTTTTAACCAGTGGCCACATGGCTAGCCGAACAATAATCGTAAAGATTATTATTGCCAAACCAAAGTTATGGCCTGGCAAAATCGCATAAATAGCGACCAAAACGTTGAATATCGGCTGTACTATAAGTGTCGTAAACATTAATTCTCCTTGATACTTTAATTATAGTAACATTAATTCGCCCCTGTTAGAATGGTTATTTTATAATTTTGGCAATTTTTAACTGTTTAATTACCTGTTTACTCAAATTATGGGCTGGTAATTCAGCAACTTCGTTAGAGTGTACCAAAATTGCAATATCAAAAGGTTCGTCAATATTACCCTCTTGTTGCCTAATAAGCTCGTATAGGCGTCTACGAATACGGTTACGCACAACTGCGGACTTGTTGACCTTTTTACTAACCACCACTGCCACTCGGTAAGTTGAACGGCGATTGTTTAGGACGTACTTAACCGTAAAACACGGTCCACGAACCACCCTGCCCCGGCTATGCACAAATCTTAGGCTAGATAACCCATGAAAACGGTGTTCGCCCGAAACCATGATTATCCCTCCCCTTTAATTATGCAGATAGTTGTTTTCGGCCCTTTAGACGACGGCGTTTTAAAACTCGTTGACCTGCTTTAGTGGCCATACGCTTCATAAAACCGTGCTCGCGAGCTCGTTTGCGTTTCTTTGGTTGAAATGTTCTTTTTGGCATATGCTCTTATTGTACCTCTATTTGAGTTAAAAATAAACAGGGCTCGAACTGCCCGAGTACCTGCTATTGCGTAAAAAACACAATATTTCCCCACTAATCCTATCAAGTTTTCCACTTTTTACCAATAGTTTTACACATTTTCTAAGGTGTTCCGTGCAACTGTGGAAAACTTTACCCCTATTATTGTAGTTTTACATACTTTTTCGCTTTGTTGTTTAAAAGGCTGTGGAAAACCTTCTTGTCAGTTGGTATAGTAGTTGTTACCGATAGGTGGATTAATGAAACGAGGGGTAATGCAAGACACATTATGGCAAGCAGTACTTGGCGAAATAGAACTATCTGTTTCGCGTGGTAGTTTTGTTACCTGGTTTAAAAACACCTCTCTTTTAAGACAAAAAGATGGGATCTTTGTTGTTGGTGTCCCTAATGTCTTTATAAAACAGCAGTTCGAAAGAAAATTTAATAATCTAGTTAAAACAACCCTAGAAAACAATGGAGTTAAACCTAAAAGTATTGAGTACAAAATAGCACCCACTCAGGCACTACATAAAAAAATTGAGGACGAACCAGTAATACTGCAAACATCTGCCAAAACAAAGTCCGAGAAACGTCCTCTTAATGCTTTATCTCACAGTTATCGCCACGGCCTTAACGTTAGATATACATTTGAAACGTTTATTGTTGGCGGAGCTAATGAATTAGCTTATGCAGCTTGTCAAGCAATCGCTCAAGATCCGGGCTCTAAATATAACCCTTTGTTTTTGTACGGCGGTGTAGGCATTGGTAAAACTCACCTGATCCAAGCTGTTGGTAATGAAGTAATTAATCAAAACCCTAAAGCACGGGTAGTTTACGTTTCGACCGAGCAGTTTGTTCAAGAATTTTTAGACGCTATTCGTTACAAAAAAAATACTGACTTTGCTGGTTACTATCGCGGTGCAGACGTTTTAATAATTGATGATATTCAGTTTATTGCTGGCAAAGAAAAGACACAGGAAGAGTTTTTTCATACCTTCAATGCACTTCATCAAGCCAACAAACAAATAATTATAAGTAGCGATAAACCACCGCGAGACATACCAACCTTAGAGGAGCGCTTACGCTCGCGCTTTGCCTGGGGTATGAGTATTGATATGCAAATTCCTGATTTTGAAACTAGATGTGCAATTATTCAAACCAAGGCTGATATTCGAGGTATTCAGTTACCGCCAGATGTTACCGAATACCTGGCCCAAGGGGTCCGTACCAACATACGTGAACTTGAAGGTGTTTTAAATCAATTACTGGCACTGTGTGAAATGCGTCAAATCAGCCCAGATTTAGCGCTTGCCAAAAGCTTACTTGGCGGCTCTAAAAATCGCCCAAAACACATTAGCCCAAAAGTTGTAATTGAAAAAACCGCGCGTTATTACCATATTTCTATAAATGACGTGCTTGGACCAAAGCGTGACAAAGATATTGTTGTTCCACGTCAGGTGGCGATGTATTTGCTCCGCAGTGAACTCCACCTAAGCTTCCCAAAAATTGCCAAAGAGCTTGGACGCAAAGATCACACCACCGCTATTCATTCGGTTGAAAAGATTGAACGAGAGCTCGTTTCAGATATAAACATCAAAGAGGCAATTGATTCGGTAAAGGACAAGTTATATGCGTAAAACCAGTTGGAAGCAAAGGAAAACCTGTGTAAAACAGGCTCACTATTCCACAAGCTTTTTATCCGAATTTTTAACTGTGGGTAATTCACCTGTGTTTTACTCCACCAAACCCCAGGTTTTACACAGTTATTCCGCACTTAGATTTATTAATTTAAGCCTGTTATTTGGGCTTTTTACTCACATTCCACAGGCCCTACTACTAAAACTACTAATATATTTAAAGAAAGGTTAATAGAAATGGATCTTCAGGTCAC
>CAZSVQ010000003.1:0-4785 GCA_964610345.1 uncultured Candidatus Saccharibacteria bacterium
CTGATAAAAAAATAACAACAAAAGCAAAAGCTAATGTAATTGGGCCCGGCATAAAAGCCAATGCGATTTTTACCGAATATGACATAAACGGGGCAAAGTATGTACATTTAAAACTTGAAGTTATAAGCCGAGATGGAGTTTTAAATGCTGGCGAGCACGCTGTCCATATTCATGAAAAAGGAGAATGCGACTGCGACGGCTTTAAATGTGCTGGCGGTCATTTTGACCCTGGCCCCTACGGCAATACCGACCCTGATGAAAATCACGGTTATCATGCTGGGGACTTGCCAAATATAAAAATTGACGAGAATGGAAACGGCACACTAGAAGCCATTACTACACGCGTAACTTTGTCTGCAGGCCCTGTGTCTATTTTGCATCAAAATGAACCAACTTCGCTTATGATCCACGGCAACCATGACCCATACACACCTGGTGAAAGCGGTTCTGGGCATAGTGGTGGCCCAAGAATGGCTTGTGGCACAATAACCCAAATCTAAAATGTAAACTTTACAATTGTTTTGCAGTTATGCTTAATTTGTAGTAAAGTAATTTATGTAATATCAAAATAAATAGGAGATGAAAATGGACGATTCAACACTACCAGGTGCACAACCTACAGATCCAGGTGTAGTTCCTGCACCAGCTGTACCAGTTGACCCTGTAGCCGATGTTCCTGTACCGGAGCCAGTAGATCCGGCACCAGTGCCAGAAGCACCAGCTGTACCTGCTGAACCGGCATTTGCACCTGAAGAACCAGCTGCACCTGCGGAGCCAACATTTGCTCCAGAGACACCAGCCGATCCAGTGCCAGAAGCACCAGCTGAGCCAACTCCAGGTAGCGATGTGCCGCCTGCAGACACAAGCGGACTATAGATAGCTCGCAATAAAAAACAACCCGTTAATTCATGGGTTGTTTTTATTTTTTGATATACTTATTTAACATATGTTTACTGTTGACCAACAAAAATTTGAAGAACTTATTAACTCAGCTTTGGATTCATTACCAAAAAAATATATAAAAAGAATAAACAATGTCGCGATAATTACGGCTGATAGCCCATCTGCCCAGCAAAGGGCGAAACTACACCTACATAACGGCCAAACTCTCTTTGGGCTTTATGAGGGTATCCCCCTTACTCATCGCGGAGCAGGTTATAATTTAGTATTGCCGGATATAATTACAATATTTAAACTGCCGATAGAGCGCAGTGTAAATAGTCTTGATGAATTATCTGAAGCTATAAAGCATACTTTATGGCACGAAATTGCTCATTATTTTGGCCTTGACCATGACCGAATTTATAAACTAGACGGCACCGTCACTTGATTTTCAAACGGGTTATATTTAATTGCACCTGGTAAAATTCGCCTTAAACCGCCGAGAGCTACCCGACGTGGCATAACTTCCGATAGTAGAACCTGTTGCATCAAAATATCATGTATCTCACAAAATTCTTCGTGTCTTTCGAAGTATCTAGTCGGGTTGCGGGCAGTAATTTTTGGGTCATCAGATTTAAGGGCGGTTTCAATATCAACTAAAGCTTTCACTGTTACACCTAATTTAGTCAAAGTAGTTGCTTCCTCCAAAAATCTATCTATTACATCTAAACGCGGAATTGCCGCACCAGTGTATTTACTATGTAATAAATTATGTTGACAACGAGGCATCGGTACGCGATTAAACGGATGTTGAGCAAATTCTTTAACAAGCCCTACTGGGTGATTATCGAATTTTGCCCTTGTAAAATACAAGTGATGCTCGTCTATAAAGCATTTTTGTTCGCCCATCAATCTTTGGTGTTCAATTTCTGGCAAACAATCTAGTTTTGGAGGTGACAACGCAAGCCCGTTTTCGTTGAAACGAACGAGCTGCTCTGCCATTAGCGTATTTTTTCTTGATTTATAAAAATAAGCATTGCTAGTTAAAGAATGTCATGATTTTAAACTTAACGCAAGAGCAAAAAAACCGTACAATGGTTTTATGGGAAAATTTGAAGAAGAGTACAAAAATCTAAATTCGCAACAAAAGCGTGCTGTAGATAGTATTGATGGTCCGGTATTAGTTGTGGCTGGCCCGGGCACTGGTAAGACACAGTTGCTAAGCATGCGGACTGCCAACATACTTAAAAAAACTGATACCTCCCCACAAAGTGTTTTGTGTTTAACCTTCACCAACAAAGCAGCTATCAATATGAAAGAGCGTTTATTGCGACTGACTGACGGTGGAGCAAAAAATGTAATGATTAAAACATTTCATGGATTTGCGGCCGAAATTATGAACCTTTATCCCGAGCATTTTTGGAACGGTGCTCGCTTGATTACCGCCCCTGACACAGTCCAAAATGAAATAATTTTGTCAATTCTCAGTGCCTTACCACTTGATGATCCTCTAGCCTTAAAGTTTGCCGGACAATTTACGGCTGGCAAGGATGTAAAGTCTGCACTGCAACTTGCAAAAGAGGCTGGCTTGACTCCAGAAAAACTCAAAGCTCTAATTGAAGCCAACTTAGCCTACATAGACATAATAGAACCAGAACTAACAACTATACTAACTGCATCGTTAAGTTATAAAAAACTAAGTGATCTTCAGCAACAAATTTCTACATTACCGGATCAAGGCATAAGTGCATCACTGGCCCCTTTAACCAGCTTAACTTCAGTCATTCAAGAAGGGCTAGACTTTGCAATTTCGCAGGATGATTTGATTCAAAAAACCACCAATACTGGCAAATGGAAGCAAAGCTTAGTTCAATCTCGTGATGGCAAAAAAGGCATGTTCAAAGAACGCGAACGTAACAATTGGTGGTTATCGCTAGCCAATGTCTATGCCATGTACCGCCAGGAACTTCACAAACGTGGGTTTTATGATTACTCAGATATGCTTGTAGAGGCTATTGCAGTCTTAGAGCAAAATGATGCACTACGCTCAGACATTCAGGAACGTTTTCAGTACGTATTAATTGATGAGTTTCAAGACAGCAATGCCGCTCAGATGAGGTTAGCTCATTTAGTCGCCGATCACGAATCAAACCTCGGCCAGCCAAACTTAATGGCCGTTGGTGATGACGACCAATCAATATATAAGTTCAACGGAGCAGAGCTTGCCAACATGCTGACCTTTAAAAAAAGTTACCCTAGTACGGAGTTAATTGTATTAACTGACAATTATCGATCAAGCCAAGCCGTATTAGACTCCGCAAGTAGGGTAATCAAGCAAGCGAGCGACCGCTTAACATTACGTGACCCATCTATTGTAAAAAATATTGTCGCTAAAAATCCTCCAAAAACTACTGGTTATTTAATTCATAAATCATACTCCGATCAAGCTACACAACTACATGATATATCTTTACAAATTGCCGCAGAGTACAGCGCGGGCAATCATTCAATTGCGGTGCTTGCACGTAATAACGATAGCCTTCGGCGGATTGCATCAAATCTTCAAAGCGACAATATCCCGTTATCTTACCAAGAACAGAATAATATTCTTGACCACCAATTAGTAATTACTGTTTACCAAATTTCAGCCATCTTGTTAGCTATTGAGCAGGGCGACGCAGAAAACGTTAATTATCTACTTTCACAAATTTTACGCCATCCAATGTGGCAAATTAATCCGTATGACTTATGGCAATTTACGGTTGCAAACCGGCGCAAAAGCTGGCTCTCAGCCATGAAAGATGCTCCAGCCGGACATCAATTTTTTACTATCCAACAATGGCTTTTATGGCTATCCAATAAAACTGCTGGTGAGCCATTGCCGATTATTATAGAGTACATTACTGGGCTAAGATCTAGCGACGAATTTACCAGCCCCTTGCAAAGTTGGTACTCTAAGCAAACTAAAATAAACACCGATTATCTACATGGATTGTCAGCCCTTAAATTATTGTTAGGTTTGGTTAACGAATTTGCCCGTCTAGACACTGGTAAACTCCAAGATTTTGTAAACCTCATAGAAGTATCTAAAGAAACAGGGCAGATAATTGCTGATGAATCTTCATTTGTTACAGACGACAATGCAGTTGAATTATTAACTATCCACAAAGCTAAAGGCTTAGAATTCGATTCGGTATATATTATAGATGCAATTGATAACAATTGGCGACCTAGAACGTCCAGTAAACGCTCGCCGATAAACTTGCCGCTTCAGCCAGCTTTTGATGATATGGACGACTACATACGCTTAATGTACGTTGCTATGACTAGAGCTAGGCATAGTATTACAGTGTCTAGTTTTAAGTATGACGAAAAAGGGCAGTCAGTTTTAGCCACTCCACTTATTGAAAACATTTTACCAGAAGATATCGTAGAGCCTGCAAATAAAAAGGAAGTTATTGGAGTTTTAGAACAAACACTGTCTTGGCCGAAACTATCTATTGATGACGAAAAACAAGCTTTAAAACCAAGGTTAGAAAACTTTCAGCTGAGTGCTTCATCGCTACTTGATTTTCTTGATGTAAGTAGTGGTGGTCCAGAGAAATTTAAAGAAAATCATTTACTTTCTTTGCCATCAAGCCAAAATGGCTACATGGGTTTTGGAACAGCAGTTCATAGTGCGCTAGAGCTAGCGCAAATTTTAGTTAATAAAAAACAATATACGGATGCTAGTGTAATAAAACGATTTGAACAAAACCTCAAAGAACAAAACATGCCTAAGTCTGATTACGAACGCTTTCTAGATCACGGCAAAAATGTTTTACAAAAATTACTTAAAAGTGATACTTTTTATTTACCTAACGGCAGTTTACCAGAACAGAGCATTGCCGATGTACGTCTGGG
>CAZSVQ010000003.1:4795-20770 GCA_964610345.1 uncultured Candidatus Saccharibacteria bacterium
GACTTTACGGCAAGTTAGACAGGGTAGATATTGATAATAATGAATTGACTGTGGTTGATTATAAAACCGGTAAACCATTGCCCAGCTTATTTACTAAAGACCAGTCCAAAGCCATAAAAGCTTGGCGCCACCGCACTCAACTAGCTTTTTATTGCTTGCTCGCGAAGAATAGTAGTCGATTCGGAGAGTACAAAACATTCAAGGGGCAAATTCTTTATGTAGAGGCCAGTAACCCCAAAGAGCTTATCCGCGAATACACCCCAAGTTTTGATGACATACAAAAAATAGAAAAACTAATTTGTGCAGTTTGGGAGCTTATAAATAATCAAACTACGATAGATATTGCAAATTTTCAGCAAAACTATGAAGGTGTTATAGATTTTGAAAACTACCTTTTAAGCTTAAACTAGAACATATCTAAATTATGTGTTAAACTTTCGCCATGAATTCACACAAAGAAAAACTACAAAAAAGCACAACGTCAGAAACCCAAACAGAACAGACTACTCATTCTGCTCAAAAATCTGAAAATACCATTAACGAACAGCAAATTAAACTACAAAATACAACAACTCAATCAAGCTATATTTCTAATCCTTTTAAAATTATTTTTGACGGTATCAGCAACATGTTCAAATATAATCAAAATGTATCAATCATTTTACTAATAGCTTCGCTTTTTATGACTGGTGGTGGTTTTACATCGGGGTCACCTGATTTTAGCGATAGTCAGGCTAGCTCAATTTCTTCTGATCAAATAATGGCAATACTAGTTATCTTTGGTATAGTCTTACTTTTGCTAACACCTATATTTATCTTCTTATACACAATGTATTCTGGCATAGCATCGTATACTGCCCTAAACACTTCTAGACAAAATACAATTACTTTCAAAGAGGCATGGAAAACAGTATTGGGCAAGTTTTGGATAATCTTAGGAATTAATGTCGTTGTAATGTTAAAAGTATTGGGTGGATTATTGTTATTCATCATACCAGGCATTCGCGCAATGTTACGCTATAACATGGTACACATGTTTGTATTTGACGAAAATACTGGTGTAATCGAATCAATCAACAAAAGCAAAGCACTAGCTAAAGATCACTTAATAGAAGTTTTTGGTATGACATTTGCCTCTAGTTTAATTCCATTTGTTGGTGGAATAATGGCAATTGGTGGTCAATCTGTAATGTACCCTCAGCTCAAGCAATTAAAGTCAGCGCCGCATCAAAAACCAAAAGTTCATTGGCTCAATTATCTTGCATTCATACTTTGGTTAATCTTCTCGCTTTTTATAGCTCTAATTGTTTTGATTTTATTTTTAATAGTCAAAAAATAAAATACCTCTGCTTTTTGCAGAGGTATTGCTATATATAAATAATATTTATTTCTTTTTTGCAGACTTTTTCTTAGAACTTTTTGTACTAATTGTTACCTTAGATGGCGTGTAAGAACGTTTGATTGGTGGTTTGATTGCAAAAGATTCACCAGCAAAAACTAGAGAATACAGATTTACACCTATAAACGCACCGACTAGTGGACCAACGAAGTATTCTGTACCCCAAGATTGAATCCCTAAAGCTACTGCTGGGTTAAGCACACCATTCGCAATAGACGAAGAAATGAAGATACCGAGGATCAATGAACCACCAATTGTTATAGCTGATTTAACACCTTCAAACTTTTGATAAACGGTAGCCGCCAAACCAAAAGTAAAGATTAATGTACCTACAAGTTCTGCGGTAAAAATTCGCCAATCGTAACTTTTGGTGCTAATACTTGGGATAGTATTATCTATAAAATAGGTATATAACTTCCAGGCAAAAATTGCACCAATAAACTGGGCAACAATATATAAAACACCTTTAAGAGTACCGATTTTTTTAACTGACCATAGCCCGAAGGTCACAGCTGGGTTAATATGAGCACCTGAAGTAGCGCCAATAATCAAAACCATCATTGCTAACGTCAATCCTGCGGCGATAGCCACAAAGTATGGAATACCAATAGCCGATTTACTAACAGATAGTACTACAAACGTTAAAGTAAACGTCCCTAAAAGCTCGGCCACCAATGGCGCCAGCTTCTTTCGAGTCAATAACATAAATCTCCCTCCATTAAATTTATATATTCTAGCGTAATACAGGGGTAAACAAAAAGCAATAAGCTATGCAGAAATTACAGCGTTAGACTGAGATATTTATTTGATGCAACTCTTTGTTTGGTAGTGCAGGATACAATGCAGCCAACAATGCTTCTCGTGCATGTAACGCTAACTTAGCCTTCCATACCGCTTTTGGACCATCAGCCAAGATCATGTCGATTCTATCTTCATAGTCTTCGTCATTAACAAACGTATCTTCTCCGACTGCGTTATGAAGCTCGGTTTGGTCTACTGTTTGTGAGCCAGCCTTAACGCGAGCAAACGTCCTACCTTCGTGTTGACCATCAAGTACTTCAATGACTGTTCCGGCTTCTCCGTCTTTACCACCTAATACTTCTTCAATTAATACTGTTTCTGACCAATCAGCATATCTTCCACTTTCAACTACCTTTTTAGCGCTTTCGATTATTTGTTCATAAGCTTGCTCGTCAAAATTATCACCTAACTGCTCCATTGCATAAGCTTTACATTGATCAGAGTTTTGACCACCAATTAATCCCAATATAGCTTCAAACCCATTGTTCGCAGCGCATCCTTGATGACCTCCAGAAGGGATGCCGGCTTCATTAATCGTTCCTGTAATTTGTTCAAGTCTTTCTTTTCCACTAGTATCATCGTCGCCAAAGTAACCAATTAATTCTGCAATATAGAGTGCGTAAATATTTGGGCCACCAGGTGCAGAATGCCTAGGCTCAACTGATTCTTCACCGTTTAAAGTCCCAATTCTACATCTTTCATCAATACATGTGCCAGGAGTTTCTGGATTAACTTCCCGCAAAGCATCTTTAACTGCAGTTAATTGATTTTCAATTAGATCTGGCGTCATAGTTACACCCTCGGTTACTTTAAGTGGTTCTTGGCGAAATGATGCTTCTACTTTCATATTATCAATCTCCATTCTTGGCTCTCTTTCCATTACTACGCTTTCTTATTTAATTTTTACAAACAAATTTAATCATACACCCCTAGCATTTATTTACAAGCCCTATATAAAGTGTGACTATTATCACATACACACAATATCTAGTGTTATATATTTATAATTATGGTAGCAGATGGATTTGAGGCAGATATACCAAAAGATTTAGCTTATGAATCTCATGCTAAAATTTATTCTGTTCCAGATTTTTATAACGAACCGTCCGTGATTGACCTAGCCTGGGAAGACATCAAGACTAACAAGCCAGAACTTAGGCACGAACTTTCAAGAATAGCAATAGAATACGGTGGAAATGATGCTGAAAAACGTGCCTGGATAACAAAAAGTTTACTGAGTTTATATGTAGTTCTTAAAAACGTATCTGAGGTTGCCAAATTTAATAAATCAATCGACGATCAGCTAGGTAATTAACTATAGATTGAATTAACGGCGTTTACGTCGATTTTTGAGTTCTGCAACTTTTAATCTTACAGATGTACGGTCTAGCATTGTTTGAGCATGGTCAAGCGACATTTGATCTTTTGCATCTTTAAGCAAGTTTTTAGCTTCTTGGTGAGCCTTTTCAGCTTCTTGCTGGTTAATTTCTTCTGGCACGTCAGCTTCATCAACCAATACTTTCACTGTATTATTGACAATTTCAATTACACCTCCGTTGGTTGCATAAATATCCATGAAATCATCGGGATCTCCAGCTTTTTTTCGCACTTTAATAACGCCTGTTGTTGCCAAGCTAACTAGAGGAGAATGGTGCTCAAAAACAGCAATTTGACCTTGTGGAGTAGGCAATAGCACTTCGTGCACATCGTTAGACGATTTTGTGCCACTTAAAGTTACTAGTTTAAATTTAAGCATCGTTTCCTTCTAAAAACTTGTCTATTGCAAGCGTACCCGATAAATGTCTGGGATGAGGGCTTTTAGTTTCTTGATCTAAAACTTCTAAATCATCTAAAACGGACATTTGAGCCAAATGGGCGACATAGTCATTCGAAACTGGAGGACCATCAGCATACTGCATATGTAGTAAATTATATCGATTAGTAACTGCTTGCTCAAAATCCGCTTCAAAACTTTTTAAATCTTCTGGTGACATTATTTTACCTCTTTAATTGTACCTTTCATGTAAAAGGCGCTTTCTGGCTTATCATCGTGCTTACCGTCTAATATTTCACGGAATCCAGCAATCGTATCTTTTAGTGATACATATTTACCTGGGTTACCAGTAAAGACTTCAGCTACGTGGAAAGGTTGGGTTAAAAATCGTTGGATACGGCGAGCACGAGCCACAGTTTGCTTATCTTCATCGCTAAGTTCTTCCATACCCAAAATTGCAATTATATCTTGCAAATCTTTATAACGCTGGAGAATTCTTTGAACTTCTCGGGCTACGTCATAGTGTTCTTGGCCAACAATTTCAGGATCCAAAATGGTAGAAGAGCTATCAAGAGGATCGACTGCCGGGTACAAACCTAATTCCGTTAGAGCCCGGTTAAGTACGATTGTAGAATCTAGGTGGGCAAAAGTTGTAGCTGGGGCAGGATCGGTAGTATCATCAGCTGGCACATACACCGCCTGAACAGATGTAATTGAGCCCTTTTTAGTTGATGTAATGCGTTCTTGCAAGGCACCCATCTCTTGAGCTAAGTTTGGTTGGTATCCTACGGCTGATGGTAACCGGCCAAGCAAAGCTGAAACTTCGGCACCTGCTTGAGTAAAACGAAAGATGTTATCCACAAACAACAACACATCCTTACCTTCGTCACGAAAACCTTCAGCTATTGTTAGGCCACTTAAGGCTACCCGCAATCGAGCCCCTGGCGGTTCGTTCATTTGCCCGAAGACTAGGCTAGTTTTGTCTAGCACACCTGATTCTTCCATTTCATAATATAGGTCATTACCTTCGCGTGTTCGCTCTCCAACACCGGCAAAAACAGAAGTACCGCCATGTTGCTTAGCGATATTATCAATAAACTCAGTAATCAAAACTGTTTTACCAACACCTGCACCACCAAACAACCCAACTTTACCACCCTTAGCAACTGGGCAGATTAAATCAATCACTTTAATACCCGTTTCTAGCACTTCTGTCTCGCCGGATTGGTCAGATAGGGCAGGTGGATTGCGGTGGATTGGCGCGCGGGTCTTAAAATCTGCTTTTTTGCCATCAATTGGTTCACCAATCACATTAAACATGCGTCCGGAAGTTTCTTTGCCAATTGGCACACTAATTGGTGCGCCAGTATCAACAATCTTAGCTCCACGCTCTAGGCCATCAGTAGAACTTAAGCTAATTGCACGTACGCTAGTTTCGCTCAAATGCTGCGCAACTTCAAAGACAATTGTTTTATCTTCTACCTCTACTTTAAGTGCATTATAAATTGCTGGCAAATTACCCGCCTCAAATTCGGCATCAATCACCACGCCTACAATTTGGGTTATTTTTCCTGCTTTTGTTTTTTCTTTAGTTATTGTTGCCATTATTATTCTCCTTTTATCTCTCTTGTTTCTACTTGTTTTCTGAATTTGTTCATTCTGCGAATTTCTATCACCCTATCACTGAATGGCCTATCTTGAGCTTTTATGTATTCTTCAGATATTTCATTAACCACATCTACCAACCCCAAGGTTATCGATACTACATATTTTGCACAACCCTCGGCTGCTGCATACCTAACTGGAGCTGTATTAGGGCTAATATTAGAATAATCCATGGCTTCAGCAATTAATTTGTCAGCGCTTTCTAAATCTTTAACAAATTGTAATTCAACGGCATTTGGTGAATAATCTAAGGTCATTTTATAGCCTCCGCACCACCAGTTATTTCGGCTAGCTCCTGAGTAATACTGGCTTGACGCAAGGTATTAAAAGCAAGAGTTAAATCATCGACTAACTCATTGGCGTTATCAGTTGCGTTTTTCATAGCCATCATTCGCATAGAATGTTCGCTGGCCTGTGCTTCATAAAACACCTGAGTGAGCTGAGACTCAATTAACCGTTCGGTCACGCTATCTAAAACTTCTTTTGGAGAAGGCTCAAAAATTGCCGCTCCAAGATCTGGTGTTACAGTAGTTTCTGTAAACGCTGCCGGCAAAATTCTATCAACCGTAACTTCTTGAACAACACTGGACTTATAATCGGTATAGAGGATATCAACAGAGTCAACTTTTTTATCTTTATATAGTTCAATCATAGTATTGAGTATTGGCCGTAAGTCGTTGGCGGTTGGTTGTTCCACAAAATCAGTATAAACTCCAATAATTTCTACCCCGTCTAACTGAGATACAAATTGCGAGGCTTGTTTGCCAATTACAATAATTTTTGGGGTGATCATGTCTTCTTTATCAGATTGTAGTTCGCGGGTTAATCGACGCAATACGTTGCTATTATATGCACCAGCTAAGCCGCGGTCACTAGTGATAACTATATACAATTTTGTATTTTCTAATAATCTAATTTGGAACAATGGATGATTGCTAACATCTGTGAGTTCACGCAGTCTAGTTAAGATTTCTCGTGCAAGGTGCGAATAATCACGCGTTTTAACCGCTTGTTCTTGCGCCCGACGCATTTTGCTAGCACTAACTAATTCCATAGCCTTAGTAATCTGCTTTGTGTTCTTAACGCTGGTAATGCGGCGCTTGAGCGCAATTGTATTAGCCATCTATATCCTGTCCTTCCAGAATGTTTGGATCAATAAAAATACCTACTATACGCATTAAGGTCTCAGGTTGATCAGCAAACTCATCATTCAGTACTTCATATGCCTGCTCAAGACCTTTATAGTAACCTGCCGCGTGGAGCTGACTTGCTATACTGCCACCATCGGCGTAGCGGTGTTTAAACGTCGGATTCAAATTTAACGGCCGCTCACCAACAACTGCATAAGGATCGTATTCAAATCCAGTCATTACGACTCCTTATACTCCTTGGCGATTTCTTTAGCGGTTTCTACAATCAGAGCAACTGTTTTTTCGGTTGGCTTATCACCTTTGTCAAGCTCGGTCATTTCTTTTTTGTTTTGCTTAGACAAAGTCGAAAGTAGGGCACTTTGGGCTTTCTTAACATCTTCAACTGGCACGGTGTCCAGACAGCCCTCGTTAGCAGAAATCAAGCTAGCGGTTTGCTGCCATACACTTAATGGTGAATACTGTGGTTGCTTTAAAAGTTCCGTTAAGCGTTGGCCACGTTCAATACTCTTTTTAGTATCAGCATCAAGGTCAGTACTAAACTGAGCAAAAGCGGCTAACTCTCTAAATTGAGCCAAACTTAGGCGTAAGTTACCAGCCACACTTTTAACAGCCTTGGTTTGAGCCGAACCACCAACACGCGACACAGAAAGACCAACCGAAATAGCCGGGCGAATTCCCTGATAAAACAAGTTAGTTTCCATAAATATCTGACCATCGGTAATAGAAATAACGTTGGTAGGAATATAAGCACTTATATCACCAGCTTGGGTTTCAATAATCGGCAGGGCAGTTAAACTACCGCCTCCAAGTTTGTCGGATAACTTGGCCGAACGCTCTAGCAAGCGTGAATGCAAATAAAATACATCACCAGGGTAAGCTTCTCGCCCTGGCGGTCGCCTAAGTAGCAGGCTCATCTGGCGATATGCAGCCGCGTGTTTGGTAAGGTCATCATAAATAATTAATGCGTGTTGCGAATTATCGCGGAAGTATTCACCCATGGCTGTTCCAGCGTATGGCGCAAGATATTGCAAGCTGGCTGGGTCAGAAGCACTAGTAGCTACAACGATAGTTTGATCCATTACACCTTCACGCTTTAGGCGTTCAACTAGGCGCGCAACCTTACTTAGTTTTTGGCCAACCGCCACATAGATATTCACTACACCAGTACCTTGCCGATGCTGGTTAATCATTGTATCGAGCGCTACGGCAGTTTTACCAGTTTGGCGGTCACCAATAATCAGCTCACGTTGACCACGACCAATTGGCACCATGGCGTCAATTGCTAATAATCCAGTCATTAGAGGTTCATGTACACTTTTACGGTCTAAAACTCCAGGAGCTGTTCGTTCTATTAAGCTCGTGTGTTTGGTTTTGATTGGCCCACGGTCGTCTAATGGTCGGCCTAGTGGGTCAACCACACGGCCAATCATCTCTGGTCCGACCGGGATTTCTAACACTTTACCACTTAATCTCACTTTAGCACCAGCGCGAACATTGACATCTTCACCAAGCAATACAGCACCTATTTCATCTTCCATTAGATTTAAGGCAAAAGCTGGCACAACCTGACCATCAATTCCATCAATATCAAGCATTTCACTATATCCAGCGTTACTCAAACCATAAATCCAGGCAATACCATCACCGACACGGGTGACAACACCAACTTTTTCTGACCCTGATGACTGCTTTAATTGCTCTATAGCACTGCGCACATCTCGGCTTAAGTCTTTTACAGATAACTCACTCATTAATTGTTTACTCCTACTTTCAGCTTATTCAATCGGTTACGTACGGTTAGATCCAAGTAATAATCATTGGTTTCTATACGTACGCCACCGATAACATTTTTATCAACAATTTCATTTATAACTGCGTTTTCATCACCTATCAAACGCTTAACCTCAGCCTTTACAGCACTTGTAGCCGGAACAGCAGTAGTAATTGTAGCCTCTGTTGCACCCTGTAACTTACGTAAGCGAGCTACTTCGCGCATTATCGCACTAAGGTCGGCACTTCGGCGTTCAGTAACCACGTAAGCAGCAACTGTTTCAATTAATTTGTCGTTAGAATGCGTTTTGCTTAACTTTAAAACAGCGACTGCTATTTGGTGAATGCTGGCCTGAGCCATATTTAAATGCCTCTCACTTTTGCTAATGCTCGCTCAATCATGTTCATATCTTTATTAACATCGAGTTTTTCTTCGATGATAACTTCTGTTGCGCTAGCAACAAGCTCGCGGATATCTTTTTCTAGCCCTGCACGAGCTGATTGAACATCATCTTCAATTTTAGCGTGAGCATCAGCCAACATAGCATCCACCTTGCGAGCTGTCACTTCTTCAGCTTCGCGTAAAATTCCGCCAGCATCTTCACGACTTTGGGCAATAATATTGTCGGCTTCGTTACGTGCTTTTTTAAGCTCTGCTTCAATCTGTTCAGTAAGTCGTTCTTTTTCGGCCTCCATCTCTCGCCCTAATCGCACACCATCATCTATAGTTCTACGGCGATCTTCAAGAGTTTTAACAATTTTATCTAACGCAAACTTTTTAATTACCCAGAATAGTAGCAAAAAAGTAACCGCTTGAGCCAAAATCGCCAATGGATCAATGCCAAGTGCCGCAATCCCTTGCGGTTCTTCACTTGCACCAAAAATAGTTAATAAATTAATAAACTCCATCATCTCCTCTGTTAATTATATCACCATACACTAGTTATTATATATAGATTTGGTGAACTTTTTATGATTAGTGTCTTTGATAGAAATCGCGGTGTCGCCGAGATTCAACCTGCGGGACGTACAAATGGTACGTTGAGAAGTTGAATTCTCAAGCGACAACAATGATCCACGCAAAGAGACTAGCTCAAAAGGAAGGCGCCTAGTAGAAAGGCTAGTAGCGCTGTAACTTCTACCATCGCGGCGATAATAACAATCTGGCCAGCAGCCTTACCAGCTTCTGGGTTTCGCCCAAGAGCCTTCATGTAGCTTGCACCAATCCATGCTAAACCAAAAGCGGCCGAGCCAAGTGCTATGCCAAGCATGACACCTTTAGCAACAATCGGTGTGCTACTTGCAGCTTCTGCTGCAAAAGTTGTAATATTTGGAACCATTATTTCTCCTTTGCCGTGCACGTTACTAAAACGCACCCGGGCTTAAATTTTATTTTAATTGTAAATGGTTTATCACTGTTTTACGCTCCCGGCTTCGACCGTGCTAGGAGTATCTGTAGAATGGTGATCATCATCATGGCTATCATCGGCATGGGCGATAGCAAGCCCCAGGTAAGTTGCGCATAATATGGTAAATACATAGGCTTGAATCCCGGCTACTAACATCTCAAACAGCAAAATCGGGATAACTGCCAATGGCGTTCGGCCACCAGCCAATATCATAGATGTAAAAACCGCCACCAAAATTTCGCCAACTGCAGTGTTCAAAAATAAACGCAAACTTAGGCTCAAAATACGCGTGAACTCTCCAAAAACTTCTAAAATCCCAATAAAAAAGTTTATCGGATTGAGTGGTTTATTACTAAAATAATGTTGCAAATGCTTTTTTCCACCTTGTTCGCGGATTGATAAAATCTGAACCATCACAATCGCAATTACACTCAGGGCAATAGTACCGTTTAAGTCTGCTGTGAACGGCCGGAGTAGGGGAGTACCATGAGCCGTTAAGCCTGGACCAACAATAGGCAAAAGCGCAAATAAATTAGTGAATATAATAAACAAGAAATAAGTGCCGAAAATTGGGGTGTATTTAATGGCGTTAGCGCGTGAACCAAGCGGACCCTCAAGTAAGCCAACTACAAAATCAACCATTATTTCAATAACTTGCGAAAAGCCTTTTTGGCCATTTATTTTTATTTTTTTAGATGCCCAAACCAAAATAGCACCAATTGCAATCGCACAAATTATGCCATAAATCATTGAGTTAGTCACTGTTAGCGGGCCAATTTGAAAAATCGGCTCTGCTTTTAAGCTGATATGAATACCATTATCACCAGAAGCAAATATTTTTGCTAACATTAGAGACAACCTCCAGTAGTATTAACACCTCGAGATACAGTCGTCGTCAAATTAGCGGCGGCCAAATAATAACTCATTCAAACCATATTCTAGCAAAGTAACAACAGCGGTGCAAGTAGCTTAAACACAGTTAGCAAACCCGGTAAATAGCCATAAACTAATACAGTATTGCTTTTTAGAGTTTTTTGTGCTATAATTGTTTTTTATGAGTTTTGAACAAGTACATATTCCTAAAGATACCGTCATTGATCAGACTATTGTAACTGACCCGGAACTGTTGGCTATACAATCAGAATTAAATGATACAGTAACCGAAATTCATGGCCAAATTGATGATTTTGCTATTAGTCTGGACATGGCTAACCCTGTTGACAAGCTCAGTATTACCCAAAATACCGTAAATAGCTGGGTTGAAGATATATTAGGTGAAGCCCCAAACTCAGAATTCACAGAAGCTTCTAGGTATCTTCCTGAACTAACTCGAGGTACTAAAATTCACTATAAATCCAATGGGTTCAAAGAATTTATAGTTATACCTCTTGCGGATGGGTTAAATTGTTTGACTTTGACTGATGGTGGCAAGAGCTTTCAAGATGACTTTGAAAATAGCCGAAGTTTTCGCAAAAGTGTAGGGCATCATGTAGGTATTGCCAAAAACCTAATGGAGTATTGGCAAAGTTCAAACATTAGTAACATTGAACCATTGTTAACTAGCGAAGCAATCGCTGATTTAAAGAATAAACTATTAACATGTGCGCCAACTCTTCCAAATAAATTCAACTTAGACAGTAAGCTGTCAAAAGAAGAAGAAATAAGAAGCTTCAGGGAATATTGCGCTGAATCTATTGTGTCCAATAGTGGTATAGAAAAAAACATAGATCTTAGCGAAGTTAAACTAGTTGTTATAAATGATCTGCTAAGTGAGTTCAGCAAACCCTGTTTCGCTAACATTTTATCTAAATTTCATAAATACTCTAATAATCCTCCATTAACTATGTTGGGATACTATGTAGACACGCTTCACCAAACGGATTCTTCTTCAACAGTAGAATTACACCAAGAGCTATTACTGGAAGATAAAGAAAACCGGTTATTCAAAAAACCAAGCCGTAAGTTTACAAAGGTTTTGGATCGAATTTGGGAATTAGCCGAGCTTTATAAAACTATCATTACAGCAGAAGATGTAATACAAGATGAACCCATTATTAGTAATAAATTAAAGGATATTTACGAAAATGCTACGATGGAAGAATCGGCGTACATCTCCTCTTCTGTATGTAATAAAATATTTTCAAACCACAAAGAATTATTAGCTTGGTGCAATCAACAAACCACTGATCGATTTTCTGAAGTCAAAGAGCAAGTACTATTTATTGATAGTCAAAGATCAGAAGCCGCTAGCCAAATTAAGAAATCAATAATGTTACTGCCTTTGCCTCGTGCGCTCAACCATGAGGTTGTAGGCGATTTAGATTATATTACAAAAAACTTCATCGCCAAAGCTATAGATAAATGGGAGATTGGATTTCAACTTGATCAATTACAGCCAGAGATAGAATCACGAATAAGCCGTATTGCAGAAATTGATGCTCAATACGAATTGTCAAATTCAAAAATGCGACAACGAAACCCAGAAATTATGACGTTGGCAAAAATTTTGTCTGATAGTGTCAACAATCATGATCCATTGACTGTTGAATCTTCTAGACGATTAGTAGCTCTATTGGAAGGCCTTTACATTGAACGAACTGGTCAAGATGCAAACATGGAAGAGATAGTTGATTGCTATCTTCAAGATGCCGATGAGCTAAAAAAATTAATACTTGAGCTTGAATTTTTAGGTTCCGATAATAAATCCAGTAAATTTCTTGAATCAATAAACTTACTAGACGAACTTATTGATGCTGGGATTTTTGATAACAAAAACCCCGGGCTAGCAAGATTTGATGAATTTATATTAACTTACCTAATGTCAAAATACCCCTCTGAAGAAACTACCGATGTTCGAACAATAAACCCTGAAGAAAACTCTGAACTTGATGAAACTATATTACCAATCGAAACAATTAATCAAGCTGATTTTGAAAATATAAAAGTGTTTCCACCTGGTGCTTCAGAATCTGAAATTATAGATGATTTTGCTACAAGAATCGAAGAAAATGACTTGCCCAATATTGAATGGGAGCGAATAAAGCGCTTAATTGAACTGCGCGACAAGTTTGTTGACCAAAAACTGGATGTAAATTTTATGCGAACTCAACACGCTAGCTGGCAAGTTCTGCCGTTCTTTATACTAGAAGCCAAATTACCCGACACGACAAAAAGTGTAGTTATTGTCGAAAGTCCCGTTTATGGTAATGCAACCTACGTTTATAGAGAGGCCGAGAACCGCCCAAAATGGCGTGATGTTGTCCAGTTATCTCGGCGTGAGGCAAGGGCATTCGGCGCAACTGCCATGGTGCATGTTGACAGCAAAAAGCTAAACAAACACTTTACTAAAGTCTGGAACAAAGTTATCAGCGAACTTACAATACACCAATAAATTTAAACCAAACTTATAATAATTTATAAGTATAATGTTAATTTTAATTTCAGTAACATAACGTAATTGAATACGAACACATGTTTGATGCAAAGAATTTTTATACTAAACTATTCCTAAAATAACCATAAAGATAGTAGTACCTAGATTACCAATACCCGGGGTAGTAATGGATGTCAATGGGGCAAATACTTGAACGTATCCCAAAAATACAGATGATTCCATAAAATCAATGCAATACCTCCATCTCTTGGCCCTACAAGGCCAAGAGGCCCAATTGGAACAAACTAGTGACACTAGGTCAATTGGTAGTACTGGTGCAACTGGTAGTGCTGATAGAAACGGAGCAACTGGATCTAGTGTACCAATAAGAGCTATATACTCACAAAGCGCAACAGGATTAGTTGGTGCTACTTGTGCTAGTGTGAATGATGCTGGTGTATCCGACGTAGAGATTGTGCTCAATCCGTACGAACCATAAAGCGTACCCTTATTAAATTTTACCTAAGGAAATATGCTACAATAAAGTAATGGTAACTGTATATTCTACTCCTACTTGTGCATTTTGTTTTGCGCTTAAAGAATATTTACATGACAAGCAAGTTGATTTTACTGAAAAAGATTTAACTACTGACCCAGATGCTCAAAAATGGGTACTAAACCACACCGGACAACTAGCCGTGCCGGTTAGTGATATAGACGGTTCTGTAGTTATCGGTTTTGATCGTCCAAAAATAGAAGCCTTACTAAGGCAAAAGAAAATTTTAAAATAATATAAAGTATTATTAATCACAATATTAGTGTTAGGAAAATCACACGCCATATGTAGCGTTCGATATTGCAATGTTACGCTATTTACTATATTGTTCAGGCATGGAGAAACTTGACCCCGCTAAATTACGTGAAGTACCCTCAGCTGAGATAGAGCAGGAGCTTGGGCTTGAGACAATTTACTTAATCCAAGATTTTCAAACTCAGATTGCTGACCAAAAAAATTTAGACCCTATTGGCAGAATTACTAGAAATAATCTTTTTCCGCCAGAAGCCTTGCAGCGACATGGCCCTGAAAAGTTAATCGGTCTACTAGCTTGTAATACCAGTATTTATAGTGATGAGATCGAAGATGCCATAGACGCTGATCCGCTAACCCAAGCAATAATCCACATGAAGCTGACAGATCCAAACAACATAGACCGCTATACTATAGCACTCAGAGTCCGCCGGACTGTAGTTGCTATCTTGCATGACAATATTGGTATAGATTTGGTGCACGATGACTACTTGCCAAATCATTCACCATCATCAGCTGCATAAGTTATAATAGCTTCGTAATGGCATTTGAGGATTATCAGCAAAGAGATTCGGTAATTATTGTTTACACTGGTGATAGCAAAGGCAAAACTAGCGCCTCACTAGGGTTAATGGTGCGAGCTCTTGGCAACCGCTGGAACGTGGCTTATATTCAATTTATTAAATATTGGGGAGTTGGCGAACACGCTTTTATCCGCGACATTCAAGGGCTTTATAAAGATCAACTCTACTTTTATAAAGGCGGGAAGGGTTTTTATAACGCAGGTGATTTGAGCCCTCAGCAAGTTACCGACAGTCAGCACAAAGAAGCTGCCAAAGCAACTTACGATGAAGCATTAAACGCTATTTTATCGGGCAAATACAACCTTGTAATTTGTGATGAAATTAACAATGCCGTAAATGATGGGTTATTGGATATTGCACAGCTTAAAAAATTATTGCAATCTGCCCGCAAACACCAAGTTAGCTTATGTTTGACTGGTCGTAACTTTCCAGACAGTTTATTCCCATTAGTAGATATTGCTACAAACATGACTAAAATCAAACATCATTTTGACGATAAGTTTCTTGCCAACAAAGGTATTGATTACTAGTTAAGTTAGAAATCAATAAAAACACATATACTTAACCTTACTGAATCTTATTTTAATAATAAATGGTACTTTATTTATTATTTTTACGTAGTTTTATAATTTTTCGGCGTTCACGCTCGCTTGTTCCACCCCATATGCCAAAATCTTCACGATTATCTATGGCAAATTCTAGGCAATCTTCTCTTACCACACATTCATTACAGATTGCTTTAGCCGCTCTTACGCCTTTAATATTTTTAGGGAAGAAAACTATGGTTTCTTGATCAACACATTCGCCCAATGCTTTCCAGGCTAGTAAATCTTCTCTTGATCCTACAATTTTATCTGTTTTATTAACAAAACTGTCGGGAGTATCTCTGGGCTCAAGTTCAAAATTTGATTCCAGATTTTCACGAATATCATTTAATCGGTGAGGAGTTATTCCGTCATCAGTTATAAATGTAACGTCTTTGTGCATAAACAATAGTATACAATTTGTTAAAGTTTTTTGCAAGAAATATTGCAAATATTTAACCTTACAATATAGACTAATAAAGTGATAATAGGTAAGCGCCAAAGCAAAAAAATATTTACACTAATACTAGGAATATTAATTATTGGACTTGGGGCAATTATCGAAAAACAGGGTTGGAACGACTCAATAAAACCCCAAATTCAACAAATTAATCAAGCAACAACTGCAGGCACTTATAAAATTATTAGCATTGATGA
>CAZSVQ010000003.1:20780-29897 GCA_964610345.1 uncultured Candidatus Saccharibacteria bacterium
CAGTAGTGGTTGATATGGATGGCCATAAAGAAACTATACGCTTTATTGGTGTAGATACGCCTGAAGTAAAAGACCCGCGTAAACCTGTCCAATGCTTTGGAAGATCTGCCAGCGCATTTACCAAACAATTAATTGGCAATCAACCAGTTAGGTTAGAAGCTGATCCAGAAAATTCCAATCGTGACCGTTACAACCGTTTGCTTCGGTATGTCTACTTGCCAGATGGTACACTTGTAAATAGTGAAATTATTAAACAAGGTTACGGTTTTGCCTATGTTGGATTTCCGTTTACCAAAAAAGTCGAATTCAAGAACCTCGAAGACCAAGCTAGGCAAGCCAATCTAGGACTATGGGGCGGCTGTCAACTAACGCCAAACCAGTATGGCGGATATACAACCAACACCGAACCTAATCCATAGGGTGTTTACGAGCTTGCCTGGTTGCAAACAGTTGACGGATATCAAAGCCCTTCTTTTCATCATCATACATTAACCGAACAGGTCTTAGTAAAAAGTAAGCAAATATATAAGTAGCCATAGCAAATTTTGTAGTGTTTGTCTCTATTCCATGGTGGGCAAATGATGATTTGTAAAATGAAATATAGCGGTAAAAGTCCTTAGGGTTATTATCAAACCGGCGAGCAGACATACCAACTACCATTTTTGAATTATAAGCAATGTGTTCGTTGTGCTTGGTTAGATGTATACCGATGTCTAAATCTTCATGAACATCTTTTCGTTTACAAAACTCGTTTCTGTATTTTTGCCAGACACTACGTTTGAGCGCCATGTTTGTCCCAAATAAGTACGGGAAATCGTCATTAAACTTATCAATTGCTTGACGAATTGTTTTGTCAATCTTAAAACCAGCTCGTCTAAACGGCATATCATAATAAACAACTGGGCCAGTTGCGGCACCGATCATACCATTTAAGAAAATTTTACGAACATTGGCACACCAATTTTCAGCTAATATAGAATCGGCATCAACCCGACCCAAAATATCACCAGTTGCCGTGTCAAAACCCTTATTCCGAGCATGCAATACACCTTGTTTTTTCTCTTGAATTAAAGTTACAAAAGGGAAGGATTGAGCAATTTTAACAGTGTTGTCAGTAGAATTATTATCAACCACAATAACCTCATTTGGCATTTCAGTTTGCCAAGCAATACTTTCCAGACAAGTCTTTAGGTGACTTTGTTCGTTATATACTGGTATAATTATGGATAATGTTAATGGTTTTTTATACACGATAGAACTAAGTGTAACAAATGAAGAATAAACGTAAAACTAAATCAACATCAAAAACTCTTCGCCACTTGCCAAAAAGAGCAGTCAAACATGTTCACACAAAAGTAAAGCCTCATGCCCAAAAAGCTCACGGCTGGTATAAATCAAGGAATCTGTTTCAGAAAATTGCAATTTGGCTACTACTACTATTGATTGCACTAATAAGTTGTATGTACGGTATAGCCCGCTGCTACATTACACAAAACCAACACAAACCAATGCATGTTGGAGTAACATTCATTCCGCGATATGCCCGCTATTATGATCTAGACCCTCAACAAACGATGCGCGCCCTTATAGATGAGCTAAACATCAAACAGTTCAGGTTAGTAAGTTATTGGAATGAACATGAACCAGAACCAGGCAAATACGATTTTAAAGAACTCGACTGGCAATTTAAATATGCTGAAGAAGCGGGAGCTAAAGTTTCACTAGCAATTGGGCTTCGTCAACCACGTTGGCCCGAATGCCATATGCCAAATTGGGCAATGAATATGCCAAAAGAGCAGTGGCAAGAAGAACTCAAAAGGTATATGCAGGTTGTAATTGAGCGCTACAAAAATAGCCCTGCACTAGAAAGTTACCAACTTGAAAACGAGTATTTTTTGAAAGTTTTTGGTGAATGCCCCGATCATAGCCGAGACCGGCTGATTGATGAGTTTAATTTTGTTAAACAGATTGACCCTAGCAAACCGGTAATTGTCAGCCGAAGTAATAACGCAATTGGGCTACCAATCGGTGACCCTCGTCCTGATATGTCTGGAGTGTCAATCTATAAAAGAGTGTGGGATAAAAACATAACTAAACGCTACTTTGAATATCCGTTCCCGGCTTGGTTTTATGGCTTTTTAGCTGGAGCTGGCAAGCTTGCCACTGGCAAAGATATGATAATCCACGAGCTCCAGGCTGAACCGTGGGCCCCATCCGAGACTAAAACTGCAAGCTTGGCAGAACAAGATAAATCTCTTAACCCTAGAAGATTGCGGGGTAGGTTCCATTTTGGTGAAGCAACTGGTATGCGAGAAATGTATCTGTGGGGGGCCGAATGGTGGTATTGGCGTAAAGTCAAACACAATGATCACGGTGTATGGGATGTCGCCAGGGAAGAGATAAGGCGGATCCAACAAAGTCAAAATAGTTGTGAAGTTCAACTTGACCCTAACCAACCACGACCTGGGTGTTAAGCACTTGCTTTTTGCGTAGTTTATTGCGATACTAGTTTTATTATGAAGAAAAAGTCTCAAAATACCGGCAAAATCACCAATCGACGTGCGCGATTTGATTATGAACTGGGCGAAGATCTAATTGCCGGGGTGGTGTTAAGTGGCAAAGAAGCCAAAGCCTTGCGCCAAGGCCATGCTCATCTTAGGGGTGCTTTTGTTTCGCCTAAGGATGGGGAACTAATGCTAGTCAACGCCACAATCGCTAACGGCAAAACATTTATCATACCTGAGGCAGAGCAAACTCGTAGTCGTAAGTTGTTAGCGAGTAAAAAACAAATTAACGCTTTAATTGATGCCAAAAACCAAGGTAAGTCTATTGTTCCATTAGAGTTTTTAATTAACGGTCGTTACATAAAACTAAAAATTGCTGTGGGCAGAGGCAAAAAGCGTTATGATAAACGCCAAACTATCAAAAAGCGCGACCAAATGCGCGATATTGCTCGTAATTTATAAAATTATTCACGACGTAATGCATCAATTGGATTTATCCGTTCGGCTCGGCGAGCAGGGAAGTAAACAACCAATAACCCAACAATTGTCATAAAGCCAATCAAGCTAAGTACCAACCAAAGTGGGGTAGCAAACAACGAGAACCCAATACTCACACCACGCCTACTAGCAAAGCTATTCATGAATTGATCAACTATTAAACCATTGATCGCAGCAAGAGTTATACCAATGATTGATCCTATAACAGACAGCAATAAAGCTTCAATGATAAATAATTTACGCATGTCTGACTTGCGACCGCCCAGTGCCATCATTAACCCAATTTCTTGCGTTCGCTCAAGCAGAGAAATTGTTAAAGTATTAAACATACCCAGTACCGCAACAATCATGCCGATTGCACCAAAACCGACTAACATTATATTGAAAAATTTAAATATTTGGTTGATTTGGTCTAATGTATCAATCGGCGAGGTTGTTTGAAATCCATTACTATGAACTTGTTCACGTAATTTTGGAATATTTTTAGTGTCATCAGTAATTATTTTTACTTGGGTTAATACTTCTACTCCGGCATGAGCAAAGACGTAACTAGGTAAATACACTTCGGTACCACTACCAGAATCAACAACACCTACAATTTTATAACTCCCTTTAATCGGCTTTTCTTTTGCTTCAACATTATTGAGTGGGATTGTTAAATCAATCGTTTGATCTAACGCTTTTTTAGGATCCTCTATACCGATTGCCTTAAGAGCCCCCTTACTAATTACTGCGACACCTGTATCATCTTTTTTTAGAAGCCTACCCTGGGCAACATTAAATTTACTCATTTCCATATATTTTTCATCTACACCGTAAGAGATACTGCCGACTTCACCTCCTTTGAATGATATGTTACTAGGGAAGCTATATAATTGCCCGATTTTTTCAACATGTGGGTAAGTTTTTAATTTATTAACAGCTTCTTCATTCAGTTTAATAATTCTAGAATTAGGCGTTGTTATTTCTATTGATTTTATAGATTCGTCACCTATGACTTGTTGTGATACTAATTGCTGCAAACCGATTCCAAATGACAACAAGAAGAAAATTGCTCCAATACCAATTGATACACCGGATATTGTCAATATTGAACGTAATTTTTTACTATATATATTTAACCAAGAGATGTGTATTAAAGTTTTAAACGGAATTGCTGTAAACTTACTTTTAGTAAGAGTTGGTTTCTGATGTGTATTAGTCATTGGTTTTACTGTCTCTATTTTTTAATAAATTATCAACCCTTACCCTTAACTGCTTCATTAGCTTATTGGTCGTTTCCTCGATGTCTTTATTCTGCATATCTTCTATTTGACCATCTTCAATATGAATTAAATGATCGGCTAAAGGCAAGTATTCCATATTGTGGGTAACCAATATAACCGTTCGCTTAAACTCATTTTTACAGTTCTGTAGTAAGTTCATAATCATATCCCCGTTTTTGCTATCGAGACTGCCGGTTGGTTCATCAGCAATAATAAAGAGTGGGTCGTTAACTAGCGCTCTAGCCATAGCCACCCTTTGTTGCTCACCACCAGATAAGAAAAGCGGTTTCTTTTTGGCAAAAGATTGCATGCCAACTCTCTCTAAGGCAAGCATAGCTAGTGGTACAGATTTTGTCCGGCTATAACCCAAAAAGTATAACGGCATAGCTACGTTTTCGAGCACATTTAAACTTTTTACCCAAAAGTTCTGTTGATACACAAAACCAATTTTATGTGCTCTAAATTGCGCTAGTTTATTGGATGTAAAATTATAGACATCATCGTGATCGAATATAATACTTCCTGATGTTGGTTTTTGTAGCCCCGTAAGAATATTTAGTAGGGTAGATTTGCCTGACCCAGAAGGTCCATATACTATATTAAAAGTATTGTCAGTTATATTAAAGCTAACGCCTTTAAGCACCTCTAACTTCTCTCCACCTACATTAAATGACTGATAGATATTATTTGCTTGTATTAAATCAACATCATTCATAATTAAAACCCGAATATTTTCTGCAGTGTACTTAATATTATTGTCAGAACACTGTCTGATGCCTTGCCAACAATTGCAGACTGAGTTTCGCCGGAGCCCTCATTGTTAGCCTTATCTTTAGACAACGGCTTAATGCTATAAAGTTTGCTTGTGGGCAAGTCTGAAACTATAACCAAATGCTCTGTGGTTAATGATTCGTCAAGTGCAGACTTATTATTGAATACAGTAGCATCAGAACCCTCAGCATAACCTACCTGGCTAGTTGATGGCTCATCCGTTATCCAAGACACAATCACTTGACCCCTAGCTTCAGCACCAGTACCTTTAATCGATACCTCTACCGAAATATTGCTTACAATAGGCGAACGAGTATCTAGAGCAGTCCTGAATACTTGCCGATCGGATGAAGATAAATTACCATCCTTGTCTCTTCCTTGTGCGATTAAATAATATTCGCTATCATCTTGAAGATTCTTAATAATAATCTTATGTGTTGTCTTTGAGGATGACTCGCTTACTTCAATACCAGGGCTATTTGTTAAGCCATAAGTTAGCTGTGATGATGTAGGCACATTTGTCTCCCAAGTAACAGATTGTGTGCTTGTTGGTTCACCCTCAACAGGTTGGAATCTCAAATTCGATATTTTTGGCCTTGGTGGAGTTGAAAATGAGAAAATATTGCCTTTATACTGATTACCTTCTTCATCAAATGCACTTAGCATATAGTAGTATTTACTTCCATCTTCGAGCCCACTTAAGTTAAAGCTATATGATGATTCTGCCAAAGATGTGTTTACACTCTTAACCCCCCCAAATGATTCTGATTTGCCATAATAAATCTCAACTCTGACAGCTTGTTTAGATTTAAATTCAATATTTGCAGAAGATAGTGTAGTTGCGGTAGTTGTAACCTCTTTTAGTATTGGCGCAGGTGATGTTGTAAATGAATGTTCTTGACTTTGACCAGTGTTTCCATCTTCGTCAGTCCATTTTGTTATATAGTAATAGGTAGTTCCAGCGGCAAGATTATCAAGGTTAATCTCATGAGAAGTAACTTGATTAGAGTTACCGACTTCGCTAGGGCTATAATTACTACTGCTTGTTCCGATTGCTATTTTGCTATCAGAACCTCTATCGGTAGACCATGAGATTGTTGCTTTTTTAGTTGTGATTTCTCGAGTACTAGGCTCGGAAGTTAGCGATGCTGGTGATGTGAATTTACCAGTTGGAAGCATAGATACACCCGAACCATATGCACCACAATTATTAGTACTGTCACAAGCTTTCACTTTGTAATAATAAGTTTGCTGTGTTAATCCAGAATCAATGTAAGTAGTGCTTGAGCTAGAACCTATTGAATTAAAACTTATGTTATCAGTACTTCTATATACTTTGTAATTTGAAACTCCGGCTCCAACATCATTCGGTTCATCCCATGTTAAAGCTAGGCGCCAATTGTTAGTAGACTTAATAGATACATCGACAATATCTGTATTTAGAGGCATCCCAGGTGAAGGAGTATTGGCTGAAAACGTTATAGAAGAGTAATTATCATAATTAATGTTGTTCGATTCATCTTTTGCAACTACATAAAAAGTATTAGATCCAGGCTGGGTTGCGTAAGGACCAGAACCAAGGCTTGTCACGCCAGGCGATGTAAATGTACAGTTGCTAACTGTCGGGACAGTATTAATTGCATAACAATATGTAAGGTTATTTTCATCACCGACAAACGATGTTGGTGCATCCCAATTAAAAGCAAAAGCGTTTGTTGTATTTGTGTCTGGGTTGACATCTAAATTCTGAGGTTCACTTGGAGCACCATTTGTGTTTATCTTAAGCGCCGCCGAAACATAAGTAGAAGTAACATTACCCGCTTGATCCCAAGTTCTAAAAAATACCGTGTTTGTGCCTTCTATTATATTATTAAAATCTGGTGGATCTTGAGTAGTGTAACTTCCGTCGTTGTTTAATAGGTCAGACATGTCACCGCTACCATTGTGCGTATCGCCGTACCAAGATGTGCCGTTTATTTTGTACTGTAAACCAGCTAAGCCAGAATTGCTGTCTTGCGCCTCTTGACCGCCACTTGTAGGCCAAGACAAGTTGGCGGTCTTTGTATTTATAAATCCAGAGGGTGCAGAGATGAAGCCAGGATTTGAAGGTGGGGTATTATCAAACTTGAAATTAAATTGAGCGTTAGACCCAAAAATATTACCCGAGTTATCAATTGCTTTGATATTTAAATAATAGCTGTCGTTACTGGTTGTGAGTGCTGTGTTAATAAACCCGGCAGTTGATAAATCAATACTATTTGATGAAATCATAAACTGACAACTTCCTCCGGGATTTCCAGGGCTGGTACCTAGTAGGCCTTTAGTAGTCACCGGGTCACCAGATCCGTCTGTCCCTAAATACAAACAATATCCTTTAATACCAGAACCAGCATCTGTTCCTGCTGTCCATGTAAAGTAGGGGGAAGGAGAATTAGTCCAGGCTCCAGAGCCAATAGATGCACCGCCATTTGATTTATAAGCTTGAATTGAACTTGCATTTGAAGTGGGAGCTGTAACATCTTGATTATGTCCTAATTGAACTTGATCTAACGAAACTTGTTGATCACCGTTGCCGTCTAACACCGCTTGCCACGTTATCCCATTAAAGGTAACAGGAAAACTAGAAAGATTACTATTTATAACGCTTGCCGGATTTGATTCTCCAGTAGAATTAGATGTCACCCATGCTGACCCATTCCAATATTTCCAGGTTGTGCCCTCATCATCACTTAAACGATAGTTAATTGATCCGCCGTTTGGATTTTCGGTACTTATAAATGTATCCCAATTAAGCACGCCACTTTTACGGACAGCATTAGTTAAATTAATCGTCTGTGGGTCAGCAGTGTATGGCTTAGTTGTGAATGACGCTCTATTTATATTTGATATTCGGACCTCGTCAAGACTACCGTTAAAGAAACCTTGTGACCGCCCATTATCAAAACCACCGTAAGATTTTCCAAGTAACAATGCCTTGTCGTTATCTGGCATGGTTAAAGTTTTGTTGGTCGACCCTACATTTGTACCATCAATAAATAATTCCATAACCGAGCCATTGTACCGAGCAGCAATATGATGCCAGTTGGTGTCCTGAGTAGTGGTTGATGATTGAAGATAGCCGTTGTCACCATAAGACCAAACCATGGCATCACTATTAGCTGTATTACCCATACATACATAAAGCTTTCCTCGGTGAACTACCATGGTAGTAATGTCTTCAATATAGCTATCTAACCAACCACTATTGATTCCGTCACCACCAACTTGTGTCCAGTTTGTGCCATTGAATTTCCAAACTTCACCATCACCGGTACTAAGCCCTAAACCAGCATATAAGTCCCCGTTGTAAGTAGCCATCGATTTGATTCGATCATAATTACCAGCATCAGGCCAACCTAAACTATCATTCCCGTTACCATCGCCACCAATCTTAGCCCAGGTAGGTGCACCACCATCGCAGTCGGTACAAGCCCAAACCTCTGCATCATTATTTGGGGCACCTACACCAGAAGTTCCAAGCGAGGCTACCAATTTATCATTCCAAACTACCAAATTTGGCGCATCTTCATATACTGAGTTAGCCCAACTACTGTTTTGTCCATCGCCACCAACCTTCGTCCATGTGGTTCCACTACCACCATAGCGCCAAACTTCAGCAAGGCCAGCTGAACTATTACCCAAAGTTGCATAGAGTGAACCTCTATATGTTGCAAAAGCACTGACACTTGAATAACTAGATACACCCCAGTTGCCAGATGCTGTACCACCAATTTGTGTCCAAGCAGGCGATCCTCCGTCGCAACTACCACATTCCCACACTTCGCCGTCTCCACCACTCAGACCCAATCCAGCATACAACTTGCCATTTGCAACACCCATAGACATCACCGCTTCATAACTAGCACTCCAGGAACCTCCAGTTCCATCACCGCCAACTTTTGTCCAACCAGGGTTATCATAACGCCAAATTTCTGCATCGTTAGCGCTTGACCCTAACCCAACATATAGTTTATTTTTATAATTTGTCATTGACCAAACTGCTTCGTAGGTATCTATTGGCCAACTGTCGTTAATTTCCT
>CAZSVQ010000003.1:29907-38165 GCA_964610345.1 uncultured Candidatus Saccharibacteria bacterium
CCCTGACCACCAATCATTGACCATTGTCCATTGTTTGGATCCTGCTCCCATACTGTTGCGTCACTAGCAGTATTATTACCTGTGCCAATATACAACTTACCATCTACGGTTGTGCTGGATTCTACACTATCAAAGCCACTCTGACCCCAACTTTTGTTAACATACTTTCCGCCAATTCGATTACCACCCCAATTAGGGCTTGTGCTACAATTTGTACATTTCCAGGTATAAGCTTCAGCTCCATTTTGTAGCCCAGCATATACCGTCGTACCATCAACTAAAACTGAACGAGCATATGTGTGAGTATTATTCCAGCCACTATTTAGATTATCACCGCCAACTTTTGTCCAAGCACCATCATATCGCCATACTTCATCATCACCAGCTCCATTACTACCAACTCCAACATACAAAGTGCTACCGTTGCGATCTATACTATAAACCCCTAACTTAGTTGATCCCCATTGAGCAGAACTACCAAGTAATGTCCAGCCAGCAGTATTGCTACATGTTGCCGAAACATCACAGGTTCGAACATTAGCGTCAGCATTAGCTGTTATGCCGGTACCGACATATAAAGTATTACCCTCAGCTGCTAGAGTTAAAACCTCCTCAGCATTTGTCCAGCTACCGGCATTTGTTCCGCCTAACATCACCCAGTTAGCAGATCCCGGCGTAGAGCAATTTGCCGTACAGCGCCACACCTGGCCGTCACCAGCACTTGCACCCAAACCAACTACCGGATTACCACCAATAAGCGTCATGGCTCGCACTTCTTCAAATCCAGCACCCCAACCACGAGCTGTACCACTAAAACCTCCAACTCGGCTACCGTTCCAATTTGGGGTTGTTTCGCAATCTGTGCAAACCCAAACTTGGCCCATATTTGTACCGTAACCAAGACCGGCATAAACAGTTGAGCCATCTACAGCAAGTGAATATACTCCATTAAAAGAGTTTCCAGCCCAACCATTATTAAGTGCGTCTCCACCTATTTTTACCCAAGTGCCTGATTGGAACCGCCAAACATCACCATCATTTGTGCCAGTACCAAGCCCTGCATAAAGTGTATCAGTACCGTCAGTAGCCAAAGATAAAACTGCTTCATAGGCATTAGTACTTACTTCATTATTCCAGCTAGAATTAATACCATCCCCGGCAATTTGTTCCCAAGTACCTACACCTGTATCGTATTTCCAAATCTCGGCGTCATTTGTTCCACCGCCAAGTGCCGTATAAATATTACTACCCATTTTGACGGTAGCATATGGTATTTGTTTGCTATTTTGATCCCAGCTTTTATTAATCTTAGCACCATTATTATTCAGCATGTCATACCCGGCTTGCTGAGTCCAAGAGTTTGCCCCACTATTTTCGAGTTCATAGGTAACTTTTCCGGTTTCGTTATCGTAATAAAGTTGGTAACTACCTTTATCTAATATAGTTTGTCTATATTGCGAAGAGCCCGCACTAAAAGGGCTAGCAAATTTTGTCCAACTTTCAAAAGTATTATTACCAGTTAATGACAACGACGGGGAGTCTGGAGCACTGACATATTGTGATGTTCCATTAAGAGTTAAGCCGTTCCCAAGGTTACCCGCATTCCAGCTTGGAGAACCAGTAGTGGGTGCGTCATTATTATTGGAAGACGAATCGTCAGCTGTATTCCCGCTGGTTTCGTTTAAATTAAATAAAGCAACCGTACTTGCGTCTGCTGAATAATTCTGAGCTTTTAGCCTTGCGGTTATACCATCTGTCTCTACCTTAGAAGAATCAAAAGTAAAATCACCAGGGTTTGTAAAATTCCAGGTATCCAAAATATCCGCTGCAAACACAAATCTGGTAGTTGAATATATCATAATGCCAATTACGGCTAGATACATTAATAATACAGAATAATGTACATGTGGGTGCCATCTCCATTCATGCCACTTTTTGTACTTTTTAGATTTTTGTGATAAAAAATTATGAGGCTTTACTGCAACTGCTTTATGTGTGGATTTAGCAACTTTTTTACTGTGATGAGTGGCAGTTTTTGCGCTAACAACCGTAATTTTTGCGAATTTTTTTGTAGAATTCTTGGCGATGGATTTTGATTTTTGGTAGGTCTTAGTTTTTGGCACTTTTTTGGTGACACTTAATCCAGTACGCCCAACTTGTCGAACAACTGTATATGTCGTTTTTGGCACGCGCTTCGAAGCTTTACCAAAACGGCTCACTACTGGTTTACTTTTTAACCTTATTTTACCCATTCATCAACTTACTTTTTACAGTAAAAACTAATACGTATTATACTACTTATGTTATTTATAAGACAACTATAGTTTTAAATTTTTTATAAGTTTATTAAAATTAACCAAACAAAAATTGTTATAATAGTCATTTTTGTATATAATATTCTCTCGTATTCCTGGGTAGCTCAATGGTAGAGCAATTGGCTGTTAACCAATAGGTTGTCGGTTCGAGCCCGACCCCAGGAGCCAAGAATATGAATTTTACATGTTATCCAGTGAATTCTGGTGTTACTGGTTTTTTTATTAAACTTAATTCTTGCTAATTAGCACTCTTGACATGTGAGTGCTAATTTACTATATTAGATATAGAAGCTTTTATGCTTCTCTGGGAACCATTAAAACAATGATGAAAGGAGATATATATGAGCAATCTTGTAAAGTGGGATCCGTTTGCAGAACTGTCTGCATTACAAAAACAATTCTTTGGAGATGATTGGATGTCGCCACTAAAAGGGGTGAACATCCCAACAACTGACGTTTTTACCAAAGACAACAATTTGATTGTTGAAGCGCATCTACCAAATTTTGAACAAGAGGATGTCAGCATTGAAGTGGAGAATGGCGCACTGGTAATTAGTGCTGAGCGTCATGAGAAGGAAGAAGACAAAGGTAAGCAATATGTCGTACGAGAGAGCTCCAGCAGCTTTTATCGTCGCATAGCCCTGCCTAAGCGTGCTGATTCTGAAAAGATCGAAGCACACCTAAATGATGGGGTACTCAAGGTTTGTGTTCCACTGACGCCACTGCCTGAACCAAAGAAAATTGCCATTTCATCAAAAAAGAAATAAATCCAGGCAGAAGAATATAAAGAGGCTCTATTCGAGCCTCTTTACTTTTTAAATCAAAAAATCAAATATCATATATGTATTGTTAGAACGCATGATATAGTCGTACTTATACGCTCTTATGTATACTGTATATATGAAGCAAAAAACATCTCGACTAAAAAATGCTGCGCATAGGGCAGATATCACAATTCGTGGCTACAATTTCCTAGGCTTGGTGACAGCAGTAATATTCTTTTGTTTATCATTGTATCCATCACTATTACCGCGAACTTGGGTATTCCAAGGTCTGGTATCGGCATTTGCCCTTGCTATAGGTTATGGGCTTGGGACGGCATTAAGTTTTAGTATACGATGGCTATTTGAACGAGAGATAATACCAACCCAACACAAACCAATAGCTTGGCGAATGTTATACATTATTGGTGGATTATGCATGCTAACCTTTATAATTATTGGCGGATTCTGGCAAAATGAACTCAGGCAAATTCTTGAGGTTAAAACCGAGAAACTATACGTGGTTAGGGTTTTTGTATTGGCGATTTTACTGGGGTTACTACTAATTAAGCTTGGCCGCCAAATCAGTAAGTTAAACTCTAGGGTTTATGCCTGGATGGATAAATTCATTCCGCGCCGCATTAGTGCAGTTTTAAGTATCGCTTTGGTTGCAATATTCATAGCATGGGTAGTAAGCGACGCCTTTATAGGTTTTCTTGGAATGACAAGTGGCTACCTTTACGACAGAAAGAACCGCTCTACACCCCCCGGTATTACCCAGCCGGTTAGCTCGATGCGCTCTGGTAGCGCTGAATCATTGATTCCGTGGGATACGCTTGGATACCAGGGTCAAAAATTTGTTGCCACAGGACCAAGTCAACCCCAGCTTGAAGAATTTACCGAACATCCTACCAAAGAACAAATCAGAATTTATGCTGGCGTCAATAGTGGCTCAACGCCAGAAGACAGAACTAATTTAGCCTTAAAAGAACTAGAACGGACTGGTGCGTTTGACAGAGAAGTGTTGGTGATTGCAACGCCAACTGGTACCGGCTGGCTAAACCCTCAGTCTATGGACGCACTAGAGTACATGTATGGTGGTGATACAGCCATTGTGGCGCAACAATATTCATATTTACCCAGCTGGATTTCTTTTTTGGTCGACAAGCAAAAAGCCGAGGACGCCGGCAAAACGCTTTATGACGCTGTTTATCACAAATGGTCTGGTCTACCAAAAGAAAGCCGTCCTAAGCTAATCATGTACGGGCTTAGCCTGGGTTCTTTTGGTGGCCAATCTGCTTTTAACAGCCCTAGTAGCATGATTCATTCTGTTGATGGCGCACTATGGCAGGGGACACCAGGCGACACCGAACTATGGAAAGCCGTAACAGCCAGACGCGACCCAGGTAGCCCGCAGTGGCAACCGATAGTTGACGATGGCCGTAACATTCGTTTTGCATCAAAGAATGACGATTTGATAAATCAAAACACCTTGTGGGAGGGAAGCCGTGTGCTATATATGCAACATGGCTCTGACCCAATTGTGTGGTTTAATTTTGACCTGCCGTTTCATAAACCAGACTGGTACAGCGAAAAACGCGCACCAGATGTTCTATCAAACACAATCTGGGTTCCGTTACTAAGCTTTTTGCAATTAGCCTCTGACCAAGTGGTAGGCATGGGGGTACCGAAAGATTATGGCCACAACTACGAATCAACCGTCGCCCGTGCCTGGTCAGTCGTAACAAACGCCCCAGACTGGAACGAACAAAAGTCTACTAAACTCCAGACGATAATCGACAGCTACTGATAGCAACCTTAGCGTTAAAGCATATTATTACCAATACATGTTGTTGATTAATTGTATTGTTTATGGTATTTTTATATTTTAATCAAGGAACTTTTATGGCAAACCCCGAATTCATACACCCCACTTTCAAAAGCATGGCAGACACATCTTTAGCAGAGGCTTGCTCTGACATATTTACGAAAGATTACAAGTTTACTACAGAGTCAGAAATTACCGATAGATACGGTGATGAAGGGTTTCCGCCAATACCATCACATCTCGTTTCGGTAACCGCAACCTATCTTGAGACTTCACAAACCGGTGAGCCTACAATACGAACACAATTTGCCAGTATGAGGCCTGATCTGGCTAGCTTGGACAAAGTTGCAGGCATTTACCAAACCACTGTTGGTCGTTTTCAAGAAATGACCGGAATTTTTACGGCAATAGAGGCTACAAATACCAATTCAAGCACTAGCGGAAGTGGCACGGAAGGCGTGCAAGCTTGGTATATCAATAAAGTTGCCAGCTCTGGCGGTAGATTACTGGCTGCTCATATCATTGCTTGTACAGTTGAGGATGAGCAACTTATTGATACAGTCGCCGTACCAAAGGCAGTATTCGAAGAGCTACCATTGCGTGCAAGAGATACAATTACCACACTAAAACCCAAATTCGACGAAGCCCTAGCGAACGATGATCTTAGCCATGTCAATAGAGACCAACTAGACTCTGTCTTAAAAACATTCCTGAGCAATGACCCCGTACTACAGAACCTAGGATCAATCGCTGCTTCGACGTTTTTGCCCGATGCAAAAATCTTTGTCAGTAAATTACAGGCAGAGCGACCAGACAGAATACCTAGCACAAAACCTGGCGGTAACCGCGCACAACGCCGTCAACAACGCCGTCGATAAGTAATTTCTCTCAAGGTCAAAGTTACATCCATGGAACAATTAACTTATGGAATGAATAGGTCGAATTGTTGTGCTTGTTCAACCATACGGTTCGATGTTATGCCCCTCGTATTGGCTTGGCAGGTTGGCGAGGCAGTCAACCTAGGGGTGAATCACCAATATTTTTCGTACTTGCATTTTTGAGGTATAATTATACAAACCATAAACGGAGAAAAACATGAACAACGAACAGCCAATTAGCCAACAAACAGCAACAAGAGATGATCAATCAAGCAGTAGCCAAGGCAAAAACAAGAAGTGGCCAAAAATAGCGTTAGTGGCACTTGTAATTTTGGCGATAATTTTAGGCGGGTACTATTGGTGCAGTACTCAGCAAAAAAACCAAGAAAAACAAAAAAATGACCAAATTGCCAAGTTAGAAGCAGAGAAAGCTCAGCTAACCAAAGATCTTGAGGCCGAAATAGCTAAACACAGCACACACGATGGTCAAACCGATCAATCTGCTTGCACCGCACCAACCGCCTCAACTATACAAAACATCAAAGACTCTATAACATCTGGCAATACCTCGGCTCTAGAGGGCTATATGGCGCCCAAAGTAACGGTCATTCTTGCCGCTTCAGAAGGCTTGGGCGAGCGCACACCTACTCAAGCAGTAGCCGACATAACCAGCTTTGTTGGTGCTCCGTCAGAGGGATGGGACTTTAGTTTGCCATCTGCAACTATCACGACTTTTAAAGGTGGTTTTTACAAACAATATTTCCCTGAGGGAGTAGTTGTTGGAAAATCAGCCGACAATAAAATTATCGCCTTTTCATTTGATTGCCAGGGTAAGATTAAAACCGTATTTATGGCAACAGATGCCAGCCAATTATAGATTTGCTTTTATTGCCAAGCACGGACCCCGATTCATTTAGTAACGAACCACTCAGACATAGTTTAACTAAGCGCATGTTTAATTGCCTGTACGTCGTGGATAATTAAGTACTTGCCATCACGTCCAATTAAGTCTTGCTTTGTAAAATAACTTATGGCTTTATTAATACTTACCCGAGTAACATGCAGAAAATTGGCCATGTCATCTTGGCTCATAGGCACCATAACACGTAGTTTTCCGTCGATTTCTTCGGCATAATACTTGACAAGAAACAGCAACCATCGCAAAAACTTTTTGTCTACGTTATGTTCGCCCTGATAAACAACCCTATCAATCAAGAATATCTGGTTTCTTAAAAGTATATCTATGTACTCTGCATTTAGTTGCTGGTTGGCTTTTAGTTCTGCTAAAAAATCTTGGCGAGGCAATCGCAACACCGTTACCGGCGACACAGCTTTATACTCCAGAGCTCCACCTTCATCACCGTAAAATGACCCACTCTGAGCAAATATCATGCCCGGTAAAAAATATCCGATAATCCTTTCGGAGCCATCAACTAAACTAAAAGACACACGCACGTTACCAGATATCAGAAAATATATCGAAGTATTCTCGTCGTGCATAGTCACTAAATAACGATTTTTTGCGTAGTTTAGCTTCTGACCTTGCTGATAAAAATATTCCCCTTGTAGTTTTGCATATTTGAAGAAACTCATCCATTAGATAATAACTGACAAATACTAATTGTTAAATATTTTACACATTTTTTGATAACTAGTATATTGAATTATTGCTTTGATTTATTTATCATAAGCTTAATGATTAGTAAGGTCACGAATTTAGCGCAGACTAAATTCATCAAGGAGAAAAAATGAGCACACAGGCAATAAAAATTAACATAATCCACTTAACTATGACGATATTTTTTGTATTAGCGTTGATTTTAGGGACTATTATCAACATCCCGAAAGCTGATGCTACACCGGCGCCAACTGATATGCCGGCGTTTCATTCTATGATTAATCGTTTTGACCCAGAATCTTCTAATGGTAAATTCGATGATCCGCAGACCATGGATATTGACTCGAGCGGGAATATCTATGTGGTAGACGAAGAAAACTATCGTGTTCAGAAGTTTGATAGTAATGGCAACTACCTGTTGAAGTGGGGTTCTGAGGGTACGGATGACGGGCAATTTCAAGACCCTGCTGGGATTGCCATAGACTCTAGCAATAATGTGTATATCACAGATAATGACAGAGACGACATACAGAAATTTGATAGCTCGGGTAACTTCATTAGCAAATTTGGTAGCTACGGTAGTGGTAACGATGAGTTTGACAACCCCTACGAAATTGACATTGATAGCACAGGAAATATATTTGTAGTTGATAGCAACAATAATCGTGTTCAGAAGTTTGCTAGCAATGGTACATACATTAGCCAGTTCGGCAGTAGTGGCAATAATGATGGTGAGTTCGACGAGCCCAGGGGTATAGCAATTGACAGCGCAGATAATATTTGGGTAACAGACTACAATAACTATCGTGTTCAGAAGTTTGCTAGCAATGGTACATACATTAGCCAGTTCGGCAGTAG
>CAZSVQ010000003.1:38265-40028 GCA_964610345.1 uncultured Candidatus Saccharibacteria bacterium
TGGCTCTGGTGATGGTCAGTTTAGTGAAATGTATGGAATTGATGTAGATGGCTCTGGCAATATCTATGTTGCCGATAGGGGCAACTGCCGTATTCAGAAGTTTAATAGCTCGGGTGTGTTTGTTGCCAAATGGGGGGCTAATGGTGGCGATGGGACCTGTGATGAAAACAATGGCGAGTTTGATTCGCCACGCGATGTCAAAGTAGACAGCTCGGGCAATATTTATGTGGTAGATGAAGATAACGACCGTATTCAGAAGTTTGATAGCAATGGCACGTATATCAGCCAATTCGGTGGATTTGGTAGCTTAGAGATTAGCCCGTCGAGCGACCTAGGTAAATTCAACGCACCAAGAGACATGGCTCAAGATAGCCAAGGCAACATCTATGTAGCGGACGGGAGCAACAACCGCATCCAGAAATTTTCCAGCAGTGGGGTGTTTATAGAAGCGTGGGGGGCTAATGGTGGCGACGGAACTAATGGAACTGGAAATGGCGAATTTGATTTTCCAGAAGCAATCGTGATTGACTCGTCAGATAATGTATATGTTGGTGAAGCTAACAACTACCGTGTTCAAAAATTTGACAGCGACGGCAACTTTATAGCCAAATGGGGGGCTAATGGCGGCAATGGCTCAAGTGGATCGGGCAACGGCGAATTTAGTAGTATTAGGGGCCTAGCAATTGCTTCAGACGGTAATTTACTGGTTGTAGATAACGGCAATTATCGTGTGCAAAAGATTAACAGCACGACTGGAGCTTTTATGTCTAAATTTGGAAGTGCTGGTACTGGTGACGGCCAATTTGACACCCCAGCTGGAATTGCTGTTGATGCAAGTGGTAATATCTATGTCGCCGATATGTACAACTATCGGGTGCAGAAGTTCACTAGTTCTGGCGTGTTTGTCAGTAAGTGGGGGCAGTACGGTACGGGTAACGGCGAATTTGCTGGCTTGAGTGCCGTAGATGTAGATAGCCTCGGTAATGTTTATGCACTAGATTATGATAACGGGCGTGTTCAGAAATTTGACACAGATGGCAACTATTTAGCGCAGTGGGGGTCAGTCGGAACTGGCGATGGACAGTTTGACAGCCCAGAAGGCTTGAAAGTATCTGCCAACGGTAATACCGTGCTTGTGGCCGATAGCGATAACCAGCGTGTTCAGATATTTAAATACGGCCCAGACGAAGTTGGTACAGACCTAAATGGCGACAGTATCGACGATAGTACTCAGTCAAATGTTGGTGGCTACATTAACCCAATTACTGGCAAAATAACGGCAATCGATGTTGGTCAAGACTGCGAACTAACAACTGACGATTATGTTGGCGAGAATCAACTAACTGTCCAAGACTCTGCTTATGATTACGAAAGTGGACTTTGGGATTTTGAGGCAGATTGTGGCACTCCAGGCTATACCACGACTATCAAACTCTACTATTACGACATATCGCCAGAGGGCAAAGTACTGAGAAAGCATAACCCTAACACAAATGCCTATTTCACCATCAATGACGCCAATATATCGACTCAAAACATTAACGGCCACTCAGTAACAGTAGTTACTTATCAAATAACTGATGGTGGCGAACGAGATATAGACGGCCTCATGAACGGTCTAATTAAGGACCCGGCTGGCCTAGCACAATCAGTAGTCGGCGCTCCGAATACCGGTCTGATACGCGAAAATTAACCCAAAACTATCTGATTAATCTGTAGTGAATCGATATTTATATATATTTTTGGTATTATTGTGTAATGGA
>CAZSVQ010000004.1:0-31747 GCA_964610345.1 uncultured Candidatus Saccharibacteria bacterium
CACCATCCCAAACTCTGTCACTTCTATTGGTGGAGGTGCTTTCATGAGTAACCAACTCACCAGCGTCACCATCCCAAACTCTGTAACTTCTATTGGTGAATCTGCCTTCTCAATCAACCAACTCACCAGCGTCACCATCCCAAACTCTGTCACTTCTATTGGTGGAGGTGCTTTCATGAGTAACCAACTCACCAGCGTCACCATCCCAAACTCTGTAACTTCTATTGGTGAATCTGCCTTCTCAATCAACCAACTCACCAGCGTCACCATCCCAAACTCTGTCACTTCTATTGGTGGAGGTGCTTTCATGAGTAACCAAATTGCTGAAGTAACTATTCCAGACTCTGCTGCTTCACTCAGCCCAGATGCATTTATGTTCCAGACCAAACCAGGTGGAACTAGTTATTGGGATGTGGTAATGAGTGGCATTGACCCTCAATTCGTTCAAGCCTTCATTGACAGCATTATATACACCAATATCTACGCTAGCCCTAGCCAAGTAACGGCTCTAAGTCTAGCTGATCTAGCTATGACAGAAGCAGAATTCGGTGGTGACATCAACGCCGACGGTGACCAAACAGACATTGTTTCTGGCCACCTCATCAACCCCGCTAGAGTAACCGCCACCTACAAAGACACAAATGGTAATACCATTGCCCCTAGCACTACAGCTACTGGCACAGGCTTGTCTTCCTACCTAGCAGTAGATAACCCAACTAATAATCTAAGCTTGTACTACAGAGCTGGTAATAGCTACACAGCACCACCATCCCCATCAATAGCTGGCTGTACCATCCAAACTACACCAAGTAACATAGCTAGCCTAACAGCAGGCAATAACCAAATAGACTATATCTATACAGCTAACAATGGAGGAGTGATCAACAGCCCCAACACCGCCAACCTCACCACCCCCACTAGCCCCATCTCAGCCTTCTCCCTAAGACCAGTTAGCCTAACTACCCCCACTGGTACTAACATAACCTCTAGCTCTACAGTCCCAGAGTCTTCCCTTGTAACCCAAGACAACAATAACCAATACCCACTAGGCCTAGTAAACTTTAGCTTTACTACCAACCAAAGCTCTAACCAAGTAGTATTAAACTTCATAACTGATCTAAAACCTAACCAAGTAACACCAAGAAAGTATAACTCTAATACTAATAGCTACAGCAACCTACCAACCAGTGCTAACCCAACCATTACTGAAACTACCATAGACAATAAACATGCTCTAACCCTAACCTATACCCTAATAGACAATGGAGAACTAGACTTAGACCCTACCACTGGAACAATAAAAGACCCAATAGGCCTAGCTGTATCTAACCAAACTTATGATCAACTGGCTAATACCGGAGAAACCAATACCATCATCTACCTAAGCCTAGCATCTAGCCTAATAGTTATTGCTGTGGGGTTGGGTGTTGTTAGCAGGAGAACGAAGCGCTACACGGCTAGTCTGTAATATTACTGCTGAGAGTTGATTTTTTATATCTGTTGAGCTATACTAACAATCTGATTATGAAAAAAGATTTACACCCAAAAAATTATCGCCCAGTTGTTTTTCAGGATTTGAATGACAACACTACATATTTAACACGTTCTACCGTGGCTACAGATGACACTATCAAGCTTGATGGCGTTGAGTATCCATTAGTTAAGGTACATATCTCAAGCTCATCTCACCCTTTTTACACTGGTCAAGAAAAACTTCTAGACATTGAAGGTCGTGTAGATAAATTTGAAGCTCGCCGTAAAGCTGCCGAAAAAGCTCAAGCACAGCGCGCTAAATCTGCTAGCAAACAAATCGCCAAATCCAAAGCTAAAGAAGAAAAAGCCAAGCAAGAAGCAACTGCTAATAAATAACACGATCAAACTATTTATACCGTCCAAAGCTAAACTTAGGACGGTTTTAGTTTATACTGGAGCATAGAATGCAAGAAAAAGAACAAGCTTTAAGAGAAGAGCTCGCGAATTTACAGCTTAAATTAAAAGATCCGTCTATCTTTTCTGACCCAAGTTACCCAAAAATTGCCAAGCGCCAAAGCGAACTAGAATCTATAATTTCCCTGTTTGATGATAAAATTAGGCTTAATAAGACCAAGCTTGAGGCTGAAGAACTAATATCTGCCGGTGGCGAACTAGCTGAGCTAGCCCAAGAGGAACTAACCGAAACAACCTCTGCACTTGCTTTAAATGAAGAAAAGTTAACCGAAGCCCTGATACCAAGAGATCCAAATGATGAACGTGATGCTATTTTAGAAATTCGTGCTGCAGCCGGTGGTGATGAGGCTGCCTTGTTTGCTGGAGATTTATACCGAATGTATGCCCGATGGGCTGAGACTCACGGATTTAAGCTAGAGCTCATCAATCAAAGCCCTAGTGAAAGTGGCGGTTTTAAAGAAGTGACAGTTGCCATCCGTGGTGACGGTGCCTATAATAACTTTAAATTTGAAGCTGGAGTGCACCGTGTACAGCGCGTACCTGTTACAGAAAGCCAAGGCCGCGTACATACTTCAACTGCAACTGTGGCCGTCTTGCCAGAAGCAGAAGAAAGCGACATTGAAATCCGCCCTCAAGATTTACGCATTGACGTATACCGCGCCTCTGGTCACGGTGGTCAATCGGTTAACACCACCGATTCTGCCGTCAGGATTACTCATTTACCCACCGGTTTAGTCGTTGCCAACCAAGATGAAAAATCACAACTAAAAAATAAAGATAAAGCTATGAGTGTTTTGCGGTCACGATTGCTAGCTCAAAAAATTGAAGCCGAGCAAAAAGAGCTATCTGACGCACGCCGTAAGCTAATAGGCTCAGGCGACCGCTCAGAGAAAATCCGCACCTACAACTTCCCTCAGGATCGCATCACTGATCACCGTATTGGCTACTCGCGTAGTAACTTACCGGGCGCCCTCGACGGTGATATTGATGATTTGTTTGAACAACTCCAGAACTACGAACGCCAACTCATTAACCAAAGCTAAATAAGCCTTAGTAGGGTTACGATTTATTAAATACTCAACAAGCCATGATATTATTTACTCATGAGTAAAATAAAGTTTACACAGCTATTCAAGTATATGAAAAGGTGTTTCGACCAAGTTGATCAACGTTTTGATATTCAGGACAAAAAAATTGACGAAATAACTGGTGCAATTACTGAACTTGGTAGACAATTACGTGATTACTATCAGAATATGATACTGTTAGCACGTAAAGTTAACCGTCTTGAGCGCTGGACCCACAAAATAGCTAAGCAAACCGGCGTAAAACCATCTGAAGTATAAATGACAATAAATAAATGGCTTAAAATTGCTCGATATGAGCTTAGTAGCGCCCGTATTGAAACACATCAACTTGATAGCTTAGTACTACTTGAGCATGCTACCGGCTTGAATAGGGCCCATATTTTGGCCCATCAAGATAAAGCACTCACCCTTGAACAGCAACGTAAATCATATAAATTACTGACCAGGCGCGTAATGCGTGAGCCAATTGCGTACATAATTAAGACAAAAGAATATTATGGACGCGAGTTTTACGTTGATGAAAACGTGCTAATTCCTCGCCCAGAATCAGAGAGTTTTATATTACTGCTAAAAAAACACCAAATTACCCACCAAACAGCTGTAGATGTGGGTTGCGGGTCTGGAATATTGGGAATAACCGCCAGGCTTGAGATCCCTAGCCTAGAGTTAACACTCGTTGATATTGATAAAAAGGCGCTGCAGGTAGCTAAAAAGAACGCAGGCAAGCTTGGTGCAAACTGTAACTTTATTCAGTCCGACCTATTGCCACTTGGTCAAGACTATGAGGTTATTCTTGCCAACCTTCCCTATGTTCCAAAAGATATGGATTTGCAACCAGAGCTTGCGTATGAGCCTTCTGTTGCCCTTTTTGCGGACAATAATGGCTTGGGGCTCTATGAACGCCTTTGGTCACAAATCGGTCAACAATCGAGCTGTAAATACGTTTTAACCGAAAGCCTACTGAATCAACACGCACGTATAACTCAACTTGCTACGAAAATGAGGTTTGAATTAGTTGAAGCGGACGGACTCGTTCAGCTTTTTGCCTGTAGCTCGTACTCACCACAAACCTAAACTAATTTGGCAATTCGCCCAGCTTGAGCTGAGTGGTTTGTTGTTGCCCATCACGAATATACGTCACGGTCACCGTTTCACCAACGCTAAATCTGCCGATAACTGAAGATAAAGTATTGTTTTGGTCAACTGATTGATCATTAATTTTAATAATCACGTCGCCGTCTTTTAGTCCACCACTTTCTGCAGGCCCACCAGCTACAACGCCAGATGTTCCGTTAGATCCATTGATATACGCACCATTCTCAGTTTTTACACCTAGCTCAGAAGCTGAAGCAGGAGTTAACTGTACATAACGCACACCAAGGTATGGACGCTGTAGTTTTCCACTTTCAAGCACACCTTTTACTAACCCTTTAGCATCATTAATTGGAATAGCAAAACCAATATTTTGAGCACCGTCACCGGCCACAGCTGTATTTATTCCTATAACCTCTCCGTTAGCGTTTACTAGCGGACCACCTGAGTTACCCTGGTTAATTGCGGCATCGGTTTGAAATAAGTTCTGTAAGTTTTCGGAGTTTGTTCCGCTACCATCGGACGCTTGCACACTACGCCCATATCCTGAAACAATACCCGATGTTACCGTATTTTGGAACTGACCCAGTGCATTACCAATTGCTATAACGGTATCGCCAACTTGCGCCTTGCTTGAATCACCAAGCTTGGCCACCGTTAACTTTTTGCCTTTAGTATTATTTATCTTTAAAAATCCAACGTCCAGGGAATCAGAATTCGAAGTTGTTCCGACCACGCTTACATCATCTAGCACTGTGCCGTCAGACATTGTTAAACTTACTTTTGATGCCCCTTCTGGTAATACGTGTCGGTTAGTTAATACATAGCCGTTATCACTAATAATAAAGCCTGTGCCTGCGCTTTGTTGTTCTACTGTGCGCGAACCAAAAAAGCCATTTTGCACTGTACCCTGGCTAGTTACATCAATCGATACAACACTTGGGCCCACATCTTTAGCCAAGCTACTTATTAAGTTACTTTGCTCTTCAACTGCTTGCCTACCCTGTTCAACACTTACATCGTTGTTTTTGTTGCCAAGATTGCTATTTGCACCTATAAAACCACCGGCAAAACCAGCACTAATACTAACAAAAATAACAACCAACATTGTTATTGCACCATTTCTTGATGAGTGCCTCTTGCTAGTTGTAGCCTTACTTTGCGTGGGCACCACCTTAGGTTGGCTAGTTACTGGTTTTTGCTCTTCCATATCCCCTCCCGGAATGTTTGATTATATTATTTTGTCTCCCCAATCAGAAAAGACAAGAGTAACGAACACTACTGCAATCATAACGAAAATTATTTGTCGCCTTAGCAATTTTGATAACCGATCGGTTTGATCAAGGTAGTATAAAGTTGCAAGTCCGAAACCTAAGACAATTAATAACAACGTAACCTGAGAAAAAGCTTGGTAATACAATAACCAGAAAGATAAAATCCAGGTTAGCGATGCACCAAAAAATGCCCATGCATTCGATAAAAATGCCGAGTGTGTTTCATTAAAGCTGGTGAAGAAATGCCTAGCAACAGAGTAGCAGACTATCCATGTCATAATCATAAGTATTACCGCTGTTGAACCGCCCCATTCCAGATAAACAGCCACTAATCCATACAAAAAAGCTACAAACGCTTGCATTGAAATACCAAATACACTTGAACTTGGCTTAATTAATATTAGCCACATGGCGTAAGCTACTGCCCAAATAAGTTGAATTAAACCACTCGAGGTATTTATCATAAATATAATGGTAGAAATTCCAACGATTAAATCAACGGCATTGGCACGTACCAATGGCAGCCAGTAACGAGGGCGAACAGAAAAAATACGCCATTTACTTAAAATAACTAATGCGATAGCTAGTTGCACAAGGTTTAGCCTAATAAGAACATAGACCGACAATGGCAAAACCACTGTTAACAACAGGTGGACTATGTGCGAAAAGCCACTAACGGGCTTAATTTTATCGGTTACTCGTTTCATTCTGCCCTAATATTATAACAAAGTCTGCGTTTTCTGGTGGAGTAATTCCTTCTGGCAATTCACTTGTTACGGTAGTTTTATAACGTAATTCAAGATAACGCTTGGTGTATTTTGTGTCTTTTTTCTTTAAATCAACGATGATCGTGTTAGGATTATTCTTACTTGGTGCGTCACCCACATCTAAGACATTATAGCCATAACTCTTTAATACGTCAGACTTAGTGGTTGCTAGACCGCTAACGGATGTACCGTTCAGCACAACTACTCCAGCGTTTTCCTTCTTTAAGAACCCATCAATAAATGTATTACGTACATATTTTTGAATCTCATCATATTTATAAATACCCGCTTTCGGTATTTGAATTGAACCCAATCCAAGATTAGAACTCCCCGTACCAATCAAAACATTTGGTTCGTCTACCAAGCTAACAGATTTAATGTTGGCTTCATCAATTTCTTGGCCTATTGCATAAAGTTTTAACGCTTCGTCTGGCACACTAAGATTTGTCGTAACGCGCGTACCAAAACTATCAATTAATTGAGACAGCTTGACTGGGTTACCAAAAGTGCCAAGGCTAATAATTTTACGGCGAAGAGCAATAATCACTTCTCGTTGTCGTTCGGAACGCCCAAAATCACTTCTTTCATCACAGTGTCTACAACGAGAATATGCCAATGCTTTTAATCCGTCAAAATGCTGATTACCGGTTTCCACTTTTAGCTTATACGGCTTACCTTTTAATGACATATTCTCGAATACCGGTTCTTTTACATCTATATCCACACCACCAACTGCATTTATAGCTTGTTCAAAAGCTTCAAAATCTATCATTGTGTAATAATTTATTTTAAGTCCGACAACATTTTCTACTACATTTTCAATTGCTTCTATCCCAGCCTTTTCAGCATCTTCTGGGCTTTTACCCTTACTTTCAGCAGACATCTTAGTTAAGGCATAAACTGCGTTAATCTTTTGGGTTTCACCACTTTCCATTTTGACGGCTAAGTCCCGTGGGATACTCAAAAGCCCCGCTTCTTTGTTGCAAGGATCCACACTAGCAACAATTATTGTATCTGTTAAATTTGGACCATCAGTCTGTTCTGGACCGCCCTTTCCAAGTAGCAAGAAGTTAACCCTACCGTCACCTTCTTTTTTAAGAACCGACGGATTTGGTTCGCACTTCCATGCAACCGACTCACCGCCTCCCTTAAACACTGATCGGGCGCGTAAATAACCCTTAAAGCCAAGATAACCACCCACTAAAACCACTACCAAGAACATAGCAAGCGTACCTCTTAAGGCAATCTTCTTCCAGTTCCTCGAACCCTTTCCGGCTCGACGCTTCTTGTTTTTAGGGCTGTCTTCTAAATGCATATTAATTGGTTCAACTGGCTTTTTGGATTGGCGACCCAAAGACCGTCCATCTGGCATAATTGGTTTTGTTTTGCGAGCAATAAAGCCTTCTTTGCGAGCAAAATTACCAATTCGCGATTCTGAAGTTTTTTCTTGAGAATTTGCTGAAGAATAGCCATCCTTTACGTGACTACTTTCAGCACTACGACGCATTCTACCTCGCATCAATCCATCTACATTACTAGTATTAACTACACGTTTTGGCTTTCGGAAATTATCCATATGACGTGCTCTTAAGTATAGCGGTTATGTCGAATTTATCAAAACTATTCTGAACAAAATTTTTATGGCTATTTAAAGATGTTTGAAGTATAGTTATAGTTTGAATATGCCAGAAATTAAATCTTCAACACCATACGATTATTCGGGTCCACCACCAAGTTCAACCCCTCAACCAGAATCACCCGGCCAGCAAGTAGATGAGTCTCAGGATAATGATTCTCAAAAATCTAATTCAATTCGTAATATCATATCTACTGTCGCCCTGTTCTTGGCCGCACCACTTCTTGCACTATTCTTGATAGTTTTTGTTATCCAATCTTACGAGGTTGATGGGCCAAGCATGCAAGAGACATTGCAAAATAAAGATTTATTAATAGTTAATAAGTTAGATCGCACACTATCTCGCATAACCAGAAAAGACCATATTCCTCCACGTTACCAAGTTATTATCTTTAGTCGTGACGAATCTGGTGGGCTTGGTGGTGGTAATGTTCGTCAGTTAGTTAAACGAGTAATCGGTTTACCGGGCGAACGTGTCGTAGTAAAAGATGGTCATGTAACGGTTTATAATAAAGAAAATCCAGGTGGCTTTGACCCTGACAAAGGCCATGAATACAGCAAATCAATCAAAACCACCCCTGGTAATGTTGATATTACTGTACAGCCTGGTGAAGTCTTTGTGTTAGGTGATAACCGAACAAATTCGTTGGATTCTCGATACTTTGGGTCTGTAGATGCAGGTGATGTTGTAGGAAAACTTGGCCTGCGAATCTTCCCTCTAAATAAAGCGCGATCTTTTTAATTAATCAGCGTTCTTGTTATTCGTTCAAGTTCCTCATCATTTTTAAAAAATACCTCCAATTTGCCACCCTTGGCTGTTCGTTTTATAGACACTGGGGTGTTTAAAAACTTAGCTAGTTTTTCAGTCTGTTCATTTTCAGTGGCCATATGTTTTTTAACAGATTTTATAAAATTTTTTTCAGTTTTCTTGCTTACCGTTACATATTGTTCGGCTTGTCGGACCGACCAACCAAACTGCAAAATTGAATCCAGCAGCTCAGCTTGCATGTGTGTGTCATCCTTAAGTGCTAGAATTGCCCTAGCGTGACCTTCACTAATCTGATTTTTATATAGCGCAACGCGGGCATCTTCTGGCAACTGCAGTAAGCGCACGGTGTTATGAATTGTCGGCACAGCCTTACCTAATTTTTTAGCAATTTCACTATAACTTAGGCTAAATTGATCATGCAAGCGTTCAATGGATTGAGCCTGCTCCAGAGGAGACAAATCAACTCTCTGGACATTTTCAATTATCGCTACCTCTAACTCTTCTATTAGTTGCATAGAGCGCACAATTGCTGGCACCTCTTTTAGTCCAGCAATTCCAGCCGCTCGCCACCGACGTTCCCCTGCAATAATTCTATACCTATCGCCATTTTTAGTAACAACTAGAGGCTGAACTATGCCGTGGTTTTTTACTGATGTAGCAAGCTCATTTAGGGCTTCATCATCAAAATGCTTGCGTGGCTGATCTGGGTTTGGTTCTATATGGGTTATTGGAATTTTTTGTACCTTTTCATTATTCTCTAGAATACTTCCATCAAACTCTTTTGGAATCAACGCATCTAGCCCCCTACCTAACCCTGATTTAGTGCTCATGATTATCTATCTCCTTTGCGAGTGCTTTGTATGCCCTGGCGCCCCGTGACCATTTATCATGATCTAAAATAGTCTTACCGTGACTTGGCGCCTCAGCTAAGCGTACATTTCTTGGGATAACCGTCTTAAATAACTTTTGACCAAAATGCTTTTGTAACTCCTTATATACACTGTCAGATAATGAGGTTCGGCTATCATACATTGTAACTACAACACCCAGTAGCTCTAGGCTTGGATTCAATCCTTCTCGGACGCGCTGAACGGTACTTAACAATTGTGTAAGCCCTTCTAAAGCATAATATTCTGCCTGAACCGGAATCAACACTGAATCTGCTGCAGTCAACGCATTTATACTTAAAAGCCCTAGTGATGGCGGGCAATCTATCAATACATAATCGTGCGATACATGAGCCAGGGCGTTTTTAAGCCTTAATTCACGGCCATTTCCTGACACAAGCTCAACCTCTGCGCCGGCTAGTTCTGCATTAGCTGGGACCAAAGAGACATCTGAATGATCTAAATCAATTATAGCCGTACTTATCAATGCCCCGTTAACCAAAATGTCATAAGTTGTTACTTCGGCATTTTTTGACTGTCCAAGCCCACTGGTGGCGTTGGCCTGAGGGTCAAGATCAACGACCAAAACCGATCGACCCATTTTTGATAAGTATGCAGCAATGTTAATAGTACTGGTTGTTTTACCAACACCGCCCTTTTGATTTAGTACTGCAATTATTTTTCTCATGCCCTCTTTTCACTCTTTAGGGTAGCATTTTCACGCACTACTATCAATGCTAGACATAATAAAAATCCCCCCCACTAGAGGGATATTTTTTAATTAGTTGTGATTTTGTCTATTGTGATTGTGGTTAAGACTTGTCTATGGCCGTGTACTTTATGGACACGCTTTTTAGCTTTGTAACGAATTGAGGTAACTTTGTCAGCCTTTGATTCTTCAACAACTTTTGCCGTAACTGTAGCACCCTTTATTTCTGGGGTGCCAACGCTTGTTTTGTCACCATCTATTACTAGTAGTGGGGCAAAGTTCAGTTTCTTGTCTTCACTCTTAATACGCTCTACTTGGAGCGTTTCACCTTCTTTGACTAAATATTGTTTGCCACCTGTGGCAATAACTGCTTTTTTCATTTATTCTCTTATTTACTCTGTTAAGATTTAAAGTTACCAAACAAGTTTAACAGATAAGCCCCCTTCTGTAAACCCTCATTAAGTTACCTTTTTTAATTCAATGAATAGTTCTGCTTTTTCAACAATGACGGGCAATTTGCTGTTACTCTTGTCGGCATTAACTATTACAGTTGTTGCTAGGGTTTCTTTGGCGATTTCTGCCTTGTATTCGATTATCGCCTTTTCTAGCTCAGTATCTTTGGTGCTAAGCACCAGCTCTATCCGGTCATCTACATTTAGCCCCGCTGTCTTACGAGTATTTTGAACTTGGCGAATTACCTCACGCATCATACCCTCACGCCTAAGCTCTGGTGTTATATCTAAATCTAATTTAAACTTTCCAGTTTTTACTGATTTTACATTCAATTCTTCTTGTAAAATATTATCAAAACTAAATATTTTGCCGTTATCTGGTATTGATACCGATTTTAACGGTTGACGTACTTTTATTTGATTATTTGCCCGTACACTCAAACCTTCATTAACGTATACCCTTAAGTTTTGCATGTCAGCAACGACAAGCTCATTTACATCCCCAGCTTTTGGCCAGTCTAGTAAGTGAACTGACTCACCGCCTGTTAGTTTTATAAACAATTCTTCTGCCAAAAACGGCGTAAATGGCGCCATAACCATACTTAATTGGGTTAATACATAATGCAGGGTGCGGTAGGCATCGTTTTTGTCGGCATCGTCTCCACTCTTCCAGAATCGTCGCCTACTCCGGCGTACATACCAATTGCTAGCGTCATCAATAAACGGCAAAATTGGACGAACAGCATCAGCTAGCTGATAATTATCCATATTTTTTTGAACTTCTTTAGTCAACTGGTGTAATCGACTAACTATCCATGTATCTAGTGGATTGGTTAGCTTATTCGAGGGGTCGATTAAATCACCGTCGAACTCCCAGTTGTCGACTTCGGCGTACATTGTAAAAAAGTCATACATGTTCCAAATCATGCCTAATTTACGAGCAACATCATTTAGATCTTTATCTTGAAGTACAAAGTTGTCTCCACTGGTTAGCGGACTACTCATCAATGTAAAGCGATAAGCATCTGCCGAGACTTTATCCATGAGCTCAACTGGATCAGTATAGTTTTTGTGTTTTTTACTCAACTTTCTGCCATCCGATGCCATTACAAAACCGGTACAGATCAAATTTTTATAAGGTGACCTACCAAACAAAGCTACATTTACAGCCGTTAAGCTATAAAACCAGCCCCTTGTCTGATCGATCGCCTCAGTAATAAAATCAGCCGGAAAGCCCTGTTCAAATTTAGCTTTATTTTCAAACGGATAATGAAATTGAGCAAACGGCATAGACCCGCTTTCAAACCAGCAGTCCAGCACCTTGCCAATGTGACGCATCTCAACACCATCACATTCAAAAGTTACATCCATCACCATTGGCAGGTGGTAATCGTCCAATTTTTTGCCGGTTTCTTTAGCAAACTCCTCATAACTACCAAAAACTCGCACCACCTCTGTTCCATCAGTGCGGACACCCTTCCAAACCGGAATCGGCGTTGCCCAGTAACGGTCTCTGGATAAGTTCCAGTCTGGTGCTGATTCAACAATATTATGGAATCTACCTTCTTGTAGTGCTTTTGGCACCCACCTGGTTTTGTCAGTTGCGCTTAACATTTCGTGTTTTTGAGCTTGAATATCCATAAACCAACTAGGATGAGCCCGGTACATCAGCTTTGTTCCGCAACGGTGGCAATGCGGATAATCGTGCTGAATATATTCAACCTTCAGAGCTCGACCCTCTTTTACAAGTGTTTTGGCTATCTCTTTATTCACTTCCCAAATATTTTGGCCAAGCCATCGCCCTTCGGTATAATGACCGTTTTCGTCAACTATAGACACAACTGGGATGCCGGCTTTTTTACAAAGCTCATAATCTTCCTCACCATAAGCTGGTGCTTCATGAACAATTCCTGTGCCGTCTTCGGCAGTTACAAAATCTGCCTCTAAAACAACATGAGCATCTGGGCCGCGGTTTTCAAATAGTGGGCTGTACTTTAGGCCAATTAGCACTTTGCCATGTATAGTTTTTAGCACTCTATACTCTAGTGGCTGGTGTTTTTCGTCTGTTAGTACTTTTTTTATTGCATCGGTTGCAATATAAAATTTCTTATCATCATACTGCACTAGCGAGTATTCAATTGCCGAGTTAACAGCAATCGCAACATTAGCTGGTAATGTCCATGGCGTAGTTGTCCAGGCTAATAAATACTCATCTGTATCTTCTATCTGAAAGTACACAAAAACACTTGGGTCGGTGTCTGTTTGATAACTATTTTCCATCGCCACTTCACTTTTACTAATTGGAGTAGCGTCTTTGGTGCAATAAATTAGGATTTTCTCGCCCTCATAAATTTTGCCGGTTTCGTACAGCTCTTTAAACGCCCACCAGACCGACTCCATATACTCGTTATCCATGGTTTTATATGCACCTTTAAATTCTACCCAACGGCCAATGCGGTCTATTGTGTCTTCCCACTCGGTACCGGTTTTGACCATTGCCGCTCTGCAAGCATTTACATAGTCTGTGATGCTAATTTTTGTGCCGATTTCTTTTTTATTTTTAATGCCTAGTTGGTTTTCTACAAACACCTCTGCCGGCAATCCATGACAATCCCAACCCCACACACGTTCCACGCGCTTACCTTGCATTGTTTGATAACGCGCAACTGTATCTTTGATTGTAGATACCAACAAATGACCGTGATGTGGTGTGCCAGTCAAAAATGGAGGGCCATCATAAAATACAAAGTTATTGTTTTTTGGCCGATTTGCAACTGATTTTTCAAATGTCTTGTTTTTTTGCCACTGCTTAATTAAATCTATCTCGTATTCAATTGCTCGTCTTCGCGTCCCTGATTTAAACTTCATTTTGATCTCCATGTTGAATCTTTTATGTCTTTTAATCTCTTTCCGTTATAGCTCCAGTAAGCCGCACCCTGATATGCTCCACTTGAATTAAGTTGTCCTTTATCCTCATATACTTTATAAGTCAAAGGAGATAATTTCCAATTTTGACCCCCATATTCAACTTCTCGATCACCCGATACTTTAGCTACTATACTTTTATCGGAGATTAATTCAATTATGTCACCATCTTTCAGACCTATTTTATAAAAACTAAACAAGGCACCTTGTTTTCTGGTTTGAGTTATCTTGTCGAACTCATTTTCTTTATTAATTCTTTCCGGAAAAATTACTTTACCTTCAAAAGATATTAATAATTGTCTGGCTAGATCTTGATCTAGAGCAAACAATTCACTACTCCCGACTTGATGTTTATTAAAAATTTCATGTATCAGATCTTCTTTGTCGTCATAATCATTCAACTCAATTGCAAAAAATCTTTTTAAGCCAGCGACATTATAATATCCGTTAGACTCAAGAAATCGCATTCGATCTTGATAGTTTCCAGAGCCTGTTTTGCCAATTTTAATTAAGCCCGAAACAGCCGTTGTCATAATATAAACTATTCCTTTTGCCATATTAAAAGCACTCCTTTTACAACTTAAATTAAAAACACTTCTCTTAGATATCGGAATCCTCTTGTATTTTAACGAGGACGGTACCATCCGATTTCTAAAAGAAGCGTTCTGTGTGATTCTTTTAGCACTTATTTACAAGCTATTACGGGCTTACCCGGCAAGGTCTACTAATCTTACTAGGATGTTCTTCTTGCTGCTTCACGGTTGATAGCCGTTAATTTGCTGTTTTAAGCAAAACGCATTTACGCTTTTATAATAACATATACAGAGGTGGTTGAGCAATTATAATTTATCTACATAAGCAGAAACGTCGTTGATCAAGGGTAAAGGCCTGCCAGACCATGCCCGCAAAAATTGCCCATCGTCAGATACAGCCACAAATGTTGGGTGATCCATCACCCCATAAATTTGAGCTTTGCTTATGCCCTCTGGCGAATCAATGTTTATTATTTCTATCTTCTTAGCAGTTCTATGCTCAAATTCCCGCACAAATTCCTCTGCTCCACGTGCAAATTCCGAATCTGGCCTATAAAACATTATCACTTTCATACTACCTACTATACCAAAAGAGACGGAAAATAACCGCCTCTTTTGTGAGCTTGTATCTTAGATTAACTACAGCCAGTAGTGGATCCACAAGATGTACAAACATAACAACTGCCAGAACGTTGAGTTTGGTTGCCACAGTTAAAGCACAGTGGCGCGTTATCGTCTTTAGAAGCCGACTTGCTGGCTGGAGCAGTCTCTGTTTTTGGCTCAAGCTTTTGCTGGTGGCGAACGCTCTCCGTAACCGACTCCTCGATCAACGTCGTTTGTGCCTCTGGCATATCAATAGATGCTAATCCAAGTTCCAGACGGTCATCAAACGACAAATAATCTAGGGCCAATCTACGAACAATGTAGTCAGTTATCGACGTTGCGGTACGGATATCTGAATCATCGGTAATCCCTGCTGGCGCAAAGGTAGTTCCACGCAATGTTTTAACATAGCTTTTTAGCGGCACACCGTATTGCAAACCGTGGCTAACGCTAATCGCAAACGAATCCATCAATCCGGCCAAAGTAGAGCCTTGCTTTGATACGTTGATAAACAGCTCGCCTGGAGCGCCATCTTCGTATTCGCTAACCGTAAAGTATCCTTTTAAGTCAGAAATCCCAAAACGATAGGTCTTGCTATTACGAACGCGTGGTAACTTGCGCCTAACCGCACCTTTAACAATAATCTTATCTTCAATGGTGGCTGTAGTATTAGGTTCTTCTTTTTTATCACCCTCTTTCTTGGCCATAGATAGTGGCTGAGCAACCTTACAATTATCGCGGTAGATTGCCACAGCCTTTAAGCCCAACTTCCAAGATTCAATATGTAGTTGCTCAACATCCTCTACACTAACTTCTTCTGGCATATTAACGGTTTTGCTAATTGCTCCAGATATAAATGGTTGCACAGCACCCATCATCTTTACGTGGCCCATGTAGTGGATAGAATTATCACCCATTGAGCAAGCAAAGACTGGTAGATGCTCTTTTTTAAGTTGTGGTGCACCGATAATAGTCTTTTCGGTATCGATATAATTAACGATATCATCCACCTGACTCTTATTGTAGCCCAAGACTTTAAGCGCCCGTGGTACTGTTTGGTTAACAATATGCATGGTACCGCCACCAACTAGCTTTTTCACTTTAACTAAACCTAAGTCAGGTTCAATACCGGTAGTATCACAATCCATCATCAAGCCGATTGTACCGGTTGGCGCAAGTACGCTAGCTTGTGAATTTCGCACACCAAACATAGTTCCAAGCTCAACCGCATCATCCCAAGACTCGGCTGCTGCACTCAGTAATTCCTCTGATACAAGGCTGGCATCAATATTAGAAACTTCTTCGCGGTGCATTTTAAGCACATTTAGCATACCCTCTCGGTCTTTATGGAAACCACTGAAAGGACCAACTCGGCGAGCAATTCTTGCACTGGTAGCGTAAGCATGGCCAGTTAATAACGCTGTAATTGCGCCAGCTTGTGCCCGGCCTTCAGTAGAGTCGTATGGCAAACCTTGGGCCATTAATAGTGCCCCAAGGTTAGCATAGCCTATACCTAGCTCTCGGTAAGCACGAGCATTCTTGCCAATACTCTCGGTTGGATATTCAGAATAACCAACTAATATTTCTTGCGAGGTAAAAATAACTTCTACGGTGTGTTTGTAAGCAGGAATATCAAAACTGCCATCGTCTTTAAGATATTTAAGTAAGTTAATAGATGCTAAGTTACAGGCTGAATTGTCTAGGTGCATATATTCACTGCATGGGTTAGAAGCATTTATGCGCCCAGCATTCGGCGCGGTGTGCCATTTATTGATTGTTGTATCAAATTGCATACCCGGATCTGCACATTCCCACGCTGCATCAGCAAATTGGCGGAACAGCTTGCGGGCTTTAATAGTTTTAACTGATTCTCCAGTCTTAACTGCCTTTAAATCCCAATCGGCATCGTCTACTACGGCTTGCATAAATTCATCTGTTACGCGCATAGAATTATTAGCATTTTGATATTGAACCGAAAACGAATCTTTGCCATCAAGACTCATATCAAACCCCGCTTCTTGCAATGCCCGAGCTTTACGCTCCTCGATAGCTTTACACCAAATAAACTCCTCGATATCTGGGTGATCAGCGTTTAAAATAACCATTTTTGCGGCTCGGCGGGTCTTGCCGCCACTTTTAATAGCCCCAGCTGATGCATCAGCTCCACGCATAAAGCTTAGTGGCCCAGATGCCGTACCAGCACTTTTGCCTAATTTTTCAACTGATGAGCGAATTGGGCTCATGTTAATACCAGAACCAGAACCACCTTTAAATATCATGCCTTCTTCTTTGTACCAGTTTAATATTGCTGGCATGGTATCTTCTATTCCCAAGATAAAACAAGCGCTAGCCTGTTGCGAGCGTGAAGGCGCACCGATATTAAACCAAACCGGTGAGTTAAAAGCTGCTCTTTGTGTAGCGAGGATATATTTAAGTTCTTGCTTAAAATCTTCTGCTTCATCTTTGGTCTCAAAATAATCTTCTTGTAAACCTTGCCTTGTAATAGTGTCTGCAACGCGGTTAATCAGGTCTCTGAGTGATGTCTCTCGCTCCTCTGTACCTGGTGTACCTGTAAAATACTTTTGAGCTACGATATTTATAGCGTTTAGCGACCAACCTTCAGGAAAGTCAACATCGCGTTGCTCGAAGACGTATTCGTTCGTCATTGGATTTTTAATAATTGAGTCTCTTTTGACCCATTTAAGTTGGTCGTAAGCTTTTTGACCGGGCTTCGTAAAGAAGCGACCAACCCCTAGCGTAGTAGTTTGTCCCATAATACCCTCACTTATATTGTTATTTTGATTTTTTATTTAGAGTTCTTGCTCGCCTATGTAGCTCTCCCAAAAAAGTTACTACAATGCGAGTTCGTGAGCTCCCCACGATTCTTAATTATTTTAAGGACCCTGGAGAGCCTACTAAAGTCTTAAATTTAGGCTTTAGCTTGCTCTGTTTGGTGTTTACGTATTTGTGATAATTCCCGTTCGAAGCTGGCAATATCCTTAAAGCGCCGATACACACTTGCAAAGCGTACATAAGCAACCTCACTAACATTTGCCAATTGATCCATTACCAGCTCGCCAATCTTGGAAGAAGATACTTCAGATTCTCCACAAGCATATAGTTGTTGCTCGATGTCAGAAACTATCTTTTCAAGTTGGACACTTGTAATTGTTGTCTTTTCACACGCTCTGTACAAACCACTCATTAGCTTTTCGCGGCTAAACAGTTCTCTGGTGCCATTTTGCTTAATAACCACTAATTGTGGGCGCTCAACACGCTCATAAGTAGTAAACCTATTATTGCATTTAGGACAAGAGCGACGACGACGAATCGATTCGCCTTCGGCAACATCACGCGATTCAATCACCTTAGTATCGTCATGTTGACACTGGTTGCATCGCATTATGTGCTCCTTTCTATCAGTAAACTAAATGTACAATCGCTAAAATCTCTATATATAGCGTCTATGCTTACTAGCATAACCCCATGTATAGCGTTTTTCAAGCTTTTTTGTGCTGTATTATTTATCACGTTTTGTCAGTCTCTACTGATGTTCCTCGTCTGTTGGTTTTGGGTTGTTGCGTTTACGAAAACGTCTTAAAAATGAAGGTTTTTCTAATTCATCGTCTTGATGTTCGGTGATAGGTATTGGCGGTTGAGTATCTGATGAACTGTTATTTTCATGTTCGCCATGATCGAGCGCCCAAATATTTGGCATTGGATTATCATTATGAAAATCACCCATGTCATGTGCTGGCTCAGCTTTTTGCTCAAGATCCATATTAATACTAGCGATTTCTTCCTCTTCTTTAGGTGAAGGTTTTTCCTCGGCAGGCTTAGATTCTATAATTTCAGTTTTGCGATTTGTAAAATATGAGTCGTCAAAACCAGTTGCTACAACTGTAATAATAATCTCATCCCCAAGTTCTGGGTTGATTGTTGCGCCAAAAATAATATTGGCGTCACTGTCAGCTGCATTGGTAATTGTTTCAGCGGCGGTGTTAATTTCATGCATGGTCATATCATTACCACCAATAACATTAAATAGTACACCCCTAGCACCATCAATTGAAACTTCAAGTAGCGGTGATTCAATTGCTTGTTGGGCCGCCTTTACAGCGCGGTCTTCACCATTGGCTCGCCCAATACCCATTAACGCAGAACCTGCACTACTCATAACCGCTTTAACATCGGCAAAATCCAGGTTTATCAAACCATGCACAGTTATAAGATCCGATATTCCCTGGACACCCTGCCTTAATACATCGTCGGCAACTTTGAATGCTTCCATTAAAGGTGTTTGCCTATCTATTGTTTGGAGTAATCTGTCGTTTGGAATAATAATAAGCGTATCTACAGATCCGCGTAAGTTATCAATTGCCGACTCAGCATTTCTTCGGCGTTTTTCACCTTCAAAAGCGAATGGCTTAGTTGCAAACCCAACCACTAAGGCATTATCAGCTTTTGCGGCCTTAGCAACAATATGCCCGGCCCCACTTCCAGTTCCACCGCCAGCACCTAACGTTACAAAGACCATGTCAGAACCTTGCAGTGCCTGTTTTATTTCATCTAATGATTCTTGAGCTGCTTTTTCACCAACTGTAGGGTCAGCACCTGCACCAAGACCTCTAGTGGCTTCTTTGCCAATATGTATCTTTTTAGTAGCCTTTGAGTGATGGAGAGCTTGGGCATCAGTATTAACTGCAATAAACTCCACGCCATCAACACCAGCTTCTACCATTCTATTAATTGCAGCACCACCGGCACCACCGACACCTACTACTTTAATGCTTGCGAATGTTTCAATTGCTGGTTCTACTTGAGGCATTTAATGTTTCCCTATTCTTATACTTGCTTACGTAAATCCAGTATACGATAGTGCCTGAACAACTGCAATGCTACAACAACTTTTTTTAATTTTGGCTGTGAATAACTATTATGTTTGCTGTCATTTACGTTTAAATTTATGCCAAACACCCTCTAGAGCCCCGAACACATTTCCACCACTAAGTTGAGAACTACCAGTATGCCCGTTGGTTGGTAACAATAGCATGTCGAGTAACATCAAACCCACAGCTGAAGCAAACGAAGGATCAGCAACAGTATCAATCAATCCACCTATTGGTTGTAATTTACCTACCCTCGCAGCAAGTTGCAATTTTTCGCGTGCAAAATCTGCAATTCCCGGCAGTTTTGCCATACCACCAACTATTACGACGCCACCTGGTAATTTTTGTGACTTATGAATCTTTTTTAATTCTTTATCTACTAACTCAAAAAGCTCCTCGATACGAGCTTCGGTAATCATAGCAATTTCTTCAGCATCGAAACTATAACTCTTTTTCTGAACACTTACACTAACTGTACCTATTTTTACCTGTTCACCCAAGCCAGCATGTTGGATTTTTACCGCTTCGGCAATATCTAAATCAGTCTTTAGTCCAATTGCTAAATCATTGGTTAAGAACGTACTGCCGACTGGCACCACACCAACATGTTGCACTTCACCGTCTTCTACGACAACCATATTTGTAGTACCAGCACCGATATCCAATAACAAAGTACCTGATTCTTTTTGTTGACGAGTTAAAACTGCTTCGGCTGCCGCCAGACTTGACACCGTATAATGACTTGGCTGAATCCGTGATTTCTCAAGTACCATATCCAAGTTGCGTAAATTTGAGCCAATTGCGGTAACTATGTGTGTATCTACCTCTAATCTAATACCCTGCATACCAACTGGGTCTTTAATATTATCTTGACCATCGATACGATAATTCTTAGCAAATACTTGAATTATTTCTCTGTTAGGTGGTAGTTTTATAATCGTCGCTGCTTCCTCGACTCTTGCCCTGTCAGACTCAGTAATTTCTTTATTGGCTGTACTGATTGCCACTACACCTCGAGAATTTATACCTGACACATGCGTCCCATTAATGTTTACGGTTGCCCTTTGAATGTGCACACCAGATACTTGCTCTGCTTGATTAACTGCCTTGATTATTGAATCTGCAACATCATCAATATGCGCAACGATACCTTTACGCATTCCAAGGTTGGGTGCAACTCCATGACCAATTACAGAAACTTTACTATTGTCTTGTTGGTCAATTATACCAACAACACATCTGACTGTACTTGTACCAATATCTAGTCCTACATAATGTGGAGATTGTTCGCGCATGAAAGATAGTATAACGCTTATACTATAATTTCATCAAGCTGATAAATTTTTTATTCAATTGTCCGGGTAAGAATTTCATACCCGTCATCTGTGATTAGTACTGTGTCCTCAAAATGGGCCGACAAAGATCCATCTTTGGTTGTGACTGTCCAATTATCATCTTCAACGTAAACTGATTCACCACCTAATGTAGCCATGGGTTCGATTGCAATAGACATACCAGTCTCTAATACTTGGCCCGTATTGGCTTTACCGTAATTTGGTATATTTGGCTCTTCGTGAAGGTTATGGCCAACACCATGTCCAACATACTCACGAATAATCCCTAGCTTGGAATTGTGTAAAACTTTCTCAATCTCTGCCGAAATCGTTCCAACTCTTACTGTATTTTTAACAACTTTAATTCCAGCAAGTAATGATTGTTCAGTTTTTTCTATAAGAAGTTTTTTTGTTGAATTTGTATTTCCAACAACATACGTTCTAGCAGCATCGGTAATCATTCCGTTGTATTTGACACCAAAATCTATGCTAACGACATCACCATCATCAATAATCACATGATTCTTAGGTATCCCGTGTATTACCTGATCATTAACCGAAACACAAAGCACATGTGGAAACCCATAATAATTCAAAAATGCTGGCTGAGCATTATCGTAGTTAGCCAATTTATCAGCAGCTAAATCTGCCAAATCCTTAGTTGACATACCTTGCTTTGTGGATTGAATAACAAATTGTAGCACCTCTTCTAGTATTCGCCCGCTCCGTCTCATACTGTCAATTTCTGAACTTGTTTTAACTCTTGTTTGCATACAAAAATTATTTATCTCTGTTTATTGCTTGTCTGATTTCTTTTTGTACATCTTCAATAGACTGTTCTGCATTTATATCATAGACATCAATGCCGGCAACTTTAAAATGTTCAAGGATGGGCAAAATAGTTTCCGCATATTCTAAGAATCGTTCTTTTATAGCACTATCGGTATCATCTTGTCTGCCTCTTTTAACCAAACGATTCTTAACCGCCTCTTCTTTTGCAGTTAGGTGAACTACGCTAGAAATTTTAAGTTGTCCGTGTTTTGCCTGATTTAAGAGCCAGTCAGCTTGAGCTACAGAGCGTGGAAATCCATCTAGTATAAACTCATGTTTAGTATCGACTACATTAAAAATTCTTTGCACTAATGCAATAATTTCTTTATCCTCTAATAACTTCCCAGCCAACATATCTTTACGGCGCTCGCCGGATATTAGCATACGCAAGAATTCACCAGTTGAAAGCCATGGTAACCCTAAATGATCAGCTAACATTTTCCCTTGGACGCTTTTGCCTGACCCCGCAACTCCAGTAAATATAATCAAAGCTTATTTTCTCCTTTAGCTTAATCTGCTTTTCACGAGTCGTGCCACCGTTGCACCATCTGCAGTGCCTTTACTAGATTTTTTAACTTCTCCAATAATTATACCCATTGTCTGGCCAGTTACGTTGCCGTGCTTAGAAACAACATCGTCAATTAATCTTTCTATGTCTTCATCAGGCATTAACTCTGGCAAATAGGCCTCGATAATTTCTTTTTCGGCTAATTCTTTATTTGCACGCTCATCTGAGCCAGCTTTTTTGTAGAGCTCGGCAGCCTCTTGACGTTTTTTGACTTCTTTTCTTAGGCAGGCAATAATCTCTTCGTCTGTTAAGCCTTGCTCTCTTTTGTTCTGTGCGATTTCTTCATTTAAAACCACACTCTTAATGACTCTAAGAGTTTCAGATTTGAGTTTATCACCACCAAGTAAAGCTTGTTTTAAGTCTTGATTTATATCTTGCTTCAGGTTCATTAACGCTGACTTAGCCTGACGACATGTTTGCCTTTGATGTTCTTGCGCTCATTGCGAATAATCGCACGTTGGCGTCGGTCTCGTTTGCTCATTGGCTTTTCGAAATACTGATTTTGCTTTGCGACAGCCATTACACCCGATTGTTGCACTTTACGGGTAAATCGGCGTAATAAATTTTCTGTCGACTCTTTTGCGTCTTTACGTGTTACTTGAATCATATATTTTATATTCTACACTAACAGATTGAAATCTGCAAGTTAGTGTTATGACTGCTTCCTTGATTGGGCTGCAGCGCGTTGTGATTTTAATACAATGCTTTGAAGCTCTTTAAATATTACAAACTGTTTATTTGTGTAATAGACTTTAGTATTGCCTTGTTTTTCTGAAATTAAGAAGCCAATCTTCTCTAATTTCTTTAATTCACGTTGTATATTACCTGCGTCTTCTTTAATAAGTTTAGCAAGCCCTCGTACGTGCGTCTTGAAGTCTGGGTACTTAGCGTACACGACAACAATTTTTCTCCTCACTCGTGATGTTATGAATGTATCTAGCATAAGCCGTTTATTGTCATTAGAACAACGTCGTATATTTAGTATAGCTATTTAACAAAGTTTTTCAAGCTTTTATATTTTATCTCTTATAATATACCTATGTATTGTTATGAGATATGGGTAAAAAGCCCGCAGTATCATGGTAAATCACCACTAACCTACACATCTGTCACCAAGCTGTTGCCCGGAACTGTTGTAAGAATTGATCTTAGAAAAAGACCAGTAATGGGAATAGTCCGCCGCGAAGCACCAGCTCCAAAAGGTGTTGCCATGAAACCAATTGATGAGATTTTATTTAATGGTGATTACACTTTGCCGCCTGAAAGCCTCAAGCTTTTGCACTGGATATTATTATATTACCCGGCACCAAGTGGTACTGTTGCCCAATTATTCTTACCTAGTTCCTGGCCTAAACTCACCATAAGCACTGTTGAAGATGCTAGCTCGCAATCCTTACTAAAACTACCTAAGTTAACAGCCGAGCAATCTTATGTCTTAAAAACAATCAAAGCTAGGCAAGGTAGCTTTCTTTTGCACGGAGAGACAGGTTCTGGCAAAACACGTGTTTATATAGAGCTAATCCGCGAAGTATTAAAAAATAATAAATCCAGCCTGGTGCTAGTTCCAGAAATCGGCTTGGTGCCACATTTGCAAGCAGAAATTAAACAAGTATTTAGTAATACTTCAATAAAGGTTTTTCATTCTGGCCTAACACCTAACCAGCGCAAACTGACATGGTCAGAAATACTTACCTCTGAGCAACCATTAATTGTAATTGGTCCACGTTCAGCACTTTTTGCACCATTAAAAAATATTGGCTTAGTGATAGTTGATGAGTGTCACGATGATGGCTATAAACAAGATAGCACACCTTATTATCATGGGCTACGTGTAGCATCAAAGCTTGCCCAACTACATAGTGCGAACTTGATTTTTGGTTCAGCCACACCTTCAATCAATGACACCTACATCGCAAACGAGAAACAAATACCGATTTTACGTATGGAAAAAACTGCCAAACTAAAGTCTGGCAATGAAACGAAAACTATAATAATTAATAAACTCGATAAAAGTGAATTTACTCGCTCCAAAATACTCAGCACCAGCCTAATAAATGAAATACAGTCACAACTAAAGCAAAATCAGCAAACATTACTCTTTTTAAACCGTCGTGGTAGTGCAAAAGTTGTAAACTGCGACAATTGTGGTTGGCGTGCAATGTGTCTTAACTGCGATCTTCCGCTAACCTTTCATGAAGATGTTTTTACGGTGCGGTGCCATACTTGTGGTTTTACTGATAAAGCCCCCTTGCATTGTTCAGACTGCAATAATCCTGAAATAATCTTTTATGGGCCAGGAACAAAATCTGTTGAAAAGGAAGTTTCTAAATTATTCCCGGATGCCAAGATAGCCCGTTTTGATGGCGATAACCTGACAAGTGAACGCCTTGATAAAAATCTCTCTAAAATCCATAGCGGAGAAATTGACATAATTATCGGAACGCAAATTTTGGTTAAGGGTTTTGACATTCCCAGATTAGGCCTAACTGGCATTATTGACGCTGATTCTAGCCTATCATTCCCTGATTATGCTACCGAAGAAAAAACTTATCAGCTAATTACTCAAGCAATTGGTCGAGTTGGCAGAGGTCATGTACCTGGTGTGATAGTTTTACAAAGCTTCCAACCTGATAGCAAACTATTAAAGCAAGCAATTAACAAAGACTGGGGTAGCTATTACTCAGATCAACTTAAACAACGTAAGATCCACAATTTTCCACCCTATACTTTTTTACTAAAGCTAGAATGTAGTCGGAAGCGCCGTGAATCTGCCTCAAAAGCTGCTGAAAAATTAAAATCCACCCTGCTTACAAAGCATACATCTATAATTACTATACTTGGTCCCACACCAGCTTTTAAAGAAAAAAGAAGTACGGAGTTTGTTTGGCAATTAATTATTAAATCACCCCGTCGGTCTGTTCTGTTAGATATCATAAATAACCTACCCAGTGGCTGGCATCACGATATTGACCCGACACATCTGTTATAAAACTCGTTTCTAAGGTATACTTGTCAGGAATCATGAACAATAAGCTTATCACCCTACCCAACCCCCACCTCAGGCAACGCTCTAAAAAAGTTGGCCTTGTTGACGGAAAGATAAAACAAATCATTGACAACATGAAGCGGGCAACCATTGAATGGGAAGACAGCCGAGAACACGAGGTTGGTGTTGCACTTGCTGGGGTGCAAATCGACCATCTATTACGCATTGTTATCATTCGCGAAGACACCGAACACAAAGAAAATAAAAATTTCATAGTGTTTATAAATCCAGAAATTACCAAATACGAAGGCGATATTTTAGAAGATTACGAAGGTTGCTTGAGCATTAAGGATGTATACGGCAAAGTTCCGCGTTATAGCAAGGTCAAGGTTAAAGCCCTTGATGAAAATGGCAAATCTTTTAGGGTTACCGCTGAAGGATTTTTAGCAAGAATATTTCAACACGAAATTGACCACACTAACGGTACTGTCTTTATTGACCATATCCAAGACAAAGAAGATGCGTTTTATAAGCTTCAAGATGACGGTAAACTAACTAGCTTAGACTATGAAAAAGATATCAGAAACAATAGTATTCTTTGGTAGTGGTCCGGTTGCAGCTAGATCACTAGAGTTGCTCGCAAAAAATTTTACAATTGAAACGGTTATAACTAAACCCCGTCCACCCCATCATAAAGGCGATGTCCCGGTTCTAACCGTTGTTGAGAAATTAAACATACCCCTACTAACATCAAGCAACAAGCAAGAACTTAATGAGCTGATTAAAAATTGCATGATCAAAAGTAGAATAGCAATCTTAATTGACTTTGGGATAATTGTTTCCAGAGAAGTTATTGATTTCTTTCCGCTAGGTATAGTAAATAGTCATTTTTCATTATTACCCTTATGGCGTGGTGCAGACCCAATTACTTTCGCAATACTTAATGGGGATTCTAAAACAGGTGTCAGTCTTATGATGATTGACGAAGGTATGGATACTGGCAAAATCTTAACCCAAAAAACTTATCAGCTACCGAAAGATATAACTACTCCAGAATTAACCAACAATTTGATAAATCTTAGCGCTGAATTATTGTACGATTTTGTACCTCGCTACATTAGTGGAGAGATTAAGCCCCATAGTCAGCCTCATCCAGACCGCGCAACATATTCACGTAAACTTTCGAAAGCCGATAGTTTAATCGACTGGTCCAAACCAGCCAGTCAAATTGAACGAGAAATCCGCGCATTTATCGGTTGGCCTGGCTCAAAAACAATACTATTTGATAAAGAAGTGACGATAACCTCAGCTAACGAGACACCTGACACCCCGCCAGATTCTGAACCTGGCGATATTACAGTCAGTAAAGAAACAAGTGAGCTATCGGTTACTACTTCTAATGGTTCAATTTTAGTCAACAAACTTAAGCCTGCCGGCAAACGTGAGATGACTATTAAAGAATTTATAATAGGTTACGGCAAAATAAAATAACTTAAGTCTAATTGGAAGACTGCTCTTGGCTAGCAGAAACAATTTGCGGAGCAGCTTGTTTGACCTCGCTTTTTAGCTTTTCTAATTCTTCGGCGACCACTTGTTTATAATTTGGGAAGTTCGTTTCAAGCCAAGTTAGTGCGTACTTTTCTTTCTGTGACTTGGTTTCAGCACTATCCTCAGGTTTGGGCATTAACTGCTCAAATTCATCTAGTTGCTCGTTGGTCATACGCTCAGCCAGTTTCATACCCACCCTAAGCTCAAGTGTTTCATAAATATGACGCAACATCATATTTTTCTCTTGTGGTGGTAGAGTGCCTAATCCTAAATCTTCTAGTAGTGCATTATCTAACTTAAACATACCTTCCTCTTTTCAGTTCTTATTGTATCAAGCATACCATTAATTCAGCAAACTCCAGATGAAAGCGATTATTCCAAACGATACTAGCATTATAATACCAGCCGTAACGCCTTGCTGTGCTGCTCTCTTTAACTCCTTTTGATTATTTAAAGCCTTACGCTGTTGCATGCTAAGATTTTGTATATTTTTTCCCTTACCTGATTCTCTCTCGGTGTTTACTTTTTGATTTGTTTGCAATATATCATTTTTAACTAAAATTTTGCTACTGTCATCTAATTGATCCGAATATCCGTCGTCGTAAAAAGGCTCTTCTTTAACCTCGTGTTTGCGTTCAATATATCGCTCAAATGCAAAAGAATTATTCGTCTTTTCTGATGCAATATTAGATTTATCAATATTAGCAATCAATGTTTCACCGATTTTTTGTGACCGTAAGATAGTTTGACTCTGATTTATTTCTGGCTTAGTTCTGGCTTGATATGTGTTTTTTGATTCACTTACCTCTGAACCTACGATTTCTGACTCTTTATATAAATTGTTACTTCTATCAACTAAATCTTTAACTATCGTGTCTGGCTTAGTATTAACATGTGTGGGATTTGCTAATTCCAGCGTATTCAGAGGCTCCTGATGGTTTATTTTTCGTTTTTTACGTAATTCTAGTGCTTGTTTTTTGCTAATAGCCCTGAGGCGATCTATACCCCTTTTAATTGCATATTGTTCTGTCTCTATACTTCTGTCTCTTTTGTCGGATGCTTCAAATCGATTTTTTAAATCTTCATACCGTTGTTGGTTTAATCTTTCGGTCGCAATATCACCAAACTTAGTTGCGCCACTTGAATCATTTTGTGTTTGTAAAATACGATTTTCCGTATGGCTTGCATTAATGGCATAAACTTCAGATTCAAGATCGTCTGTTTTAGTAGGTATTTCTACCTTGTCATTATTATCCTCACCTACCAGACCCGGTATTTTAGTGCTGTGCTCGCGATTAATAGCTTGCCTCGCTTCTTCTATTGCAATATTGGCTTCTTGATCAATATCATTTATTGATTCTGCTTCTAGCACCCCGTCATTAGTTAGCTCAATTTCAATTTCTTTACTGCTATTTTCAGTTATAAGCAAATTATTTACGTTTTCTATACTATTTTGCGTTAGTGGTATATTAAGCATATTTGGGTCATTTAGAACTTTTGTTGCGACAGTGTTGTTATCAGACTCTTCAGGTGCAACCTCAACACTATTTAATATCGGTAAGCGTAAATCGGGTTCGCTTTTAGCTTCAGTGATTTCTGTAATTTCGTCTTTTTCTACGCCGGTTGCTTTACTAAAAAATGCACTGAATGACTCCAGAAAGCCTTTTTGCTCATCTTTGGGCTGATCTTCTGCTTTATTAAATAGTCTTTTCCATAATTGTGAAACTGGATTCTTTTTTTTCTTCTTAGAAGAATCTACTTCATCGCCATCAATATCTTGGTCTGATAAATCATATTCTGTGCCGCTTGTGTAAAATGGAGATTTTTCTTGCATGGCAATAATCCTTTGCCTATAACGTCCGCGCTACCTCTTGCCGAGTATAAACTTCGATATGGTCGCCTTCTTGTAAATCTACCTTATTGATAGTTTGAAGCTGTATACCGCACATTTCACCGGTCTGCACTTCTTTTGTATCAGTTGGTCCTCGTTTTAGCCCAGTCACCTCAACATCAGCCAACCTTTCACCGTCTCTAAATACGCGAGCCAAAGCTGGTGCTGACAATTTTCCTTTGGTGACCTCACCTCCGGCGATAATGTCAGTTTTAGTGGTTTTAAACACACCCCTTACTACGAGACGACCCATGTCAGTTTCTGTAATCTCTGGACTAAGTAGGCTAGTAAGCTCTTCTTTTACATCGTCAATAAGTTCATATATTACTCTATACAAACGAACACTAACTTTGTCACGTGAGGCAATTTGACGCAAGCCATTGGTCAAATCAACATTAAAACCATAAATTACAGCACTACTGGTTGAGGCAAGTTGTAGGTCATTGTCGGTAATATTTCCGACCCCACTACCAACAACCCTAACACTAACCTCTTCGTTTTCTAAAGTTTTAAGACTATCGATAACCGATGTTAACGACCCCTGAACGTCAGCTTTAACAATCACATTAAAATCACTCACTTCAATGTTGCGATTTATCATTCGGAGTAACTGACTACTGGTGCTGACATTGGTTTTTAAAGTACTGTTAATTTGGCGGCTGCGATTTTCGGCTAATTTCTTTGCTTCTTTTTCATTAGCCACTGCTGTAAATTCTTCGCCAAACTCTGGCAAGTTCCTAAAGCCCGTCAGGATGACTGGTGTAGACGGGCCAGCTTCTGCTATAGCATCACCCAAGGTTGTTTCAAGGTTCCTAATCTTGCCGTAAGTCGAACCCACGACCACCGCCGAACCATTCGTAAGTGTTCCTGTCTCAACCAGAGCTATCGCCACGGGACCTCTGCCCTTTTCCATATGCGATTCAATAATCAAACCTTTAGCCGAGGTACCTACATCAGCCTTCAATTCTTCTACATCAGCTACCAATAAGACCATGTCAAGCAATCCCGCAATACCATCTTTAGTTTTGGCAGAAACAGGCACGATAATTGTGTCACCGCCCCAATCTTCTGGTACCAAGTTTTGTTCGGCAAGCTGTTGTTTGACTCGGTCGGGATTAGCTTCTGGTTTATCCATTTTATTCAAAGCAAAAATCATCTTTACGCCTGCTTTTTGGGCAAATCTGATTGCTTCTAAGGTTTGTGGCTTAATACCGTCATCAGCTGCAATTACGATTATTGCCAAATCTGTTAATTGGGCGCCGTGCTCCCGCAAAGCCGCAAAAGCCTCATGCCCAGGAGTATCAAGGAAAGTTATCTTACGCTCACCATGCTTAATTTGGTAGGCAGAAATATGCTGGGTGATACCTCCAGCCTCTTGCCTTACAACCTCGGCACCCCGCACTGCATCAAGTAAAGATGTCTTGCCGTGGTCAACATGTCCCATTACCGCAACTACTGGTGGACGCAGTTTGGCTTGATCACTAACCTCATGTGTGCGCTTTGTAGACGCAACGGCATCTTCTGCCTGTTTGCGTGTTAGCACAATATCTGGCAATTTCAACTCTTCGGTAATTATTTGTGCTGTCTCAAAGTCAATTCGCTCATTAACGGTTACCATAATACCGTTTTTCATTAGCTCTCCGATTAATTTAGTAACCGGAATCATCAACTTATTAGCGAGATCGCCAACGGTAATCATGTCATCTATTTCTATACTTGCTCGTGGCATACTCGCTCCTTTCGTGTGACGATATATTTACATCTTGAATTTATAGTTATTTTTTGCCGTCTTTAAGGCTCAACGCTATTTTTCGGCCTTCAGTGTCAATATCAATTACTTTGAACTGTTTCTTTTCATTTAGTTGAAATAGTTTTTCAGGGTCAACACTTTCTTCATCACCCATTTCAGAAACATGCACAAGCGCTTCCACAGCTGAGCTTAACTGAACAAATGCACCAAATGGTGTTATCCGAGTAATTTTACCCTCTACAGTGTCACCTTTTGTGAATGATTTAACTTCTTTTAACCATGGATCTTCGGTTGTTTGCTTCAGGCTTAAGCTAAGGCGATCTTTGTCAATACCGATAATCTTAGCTTCAACCGTCTGGCCAACTTTTACATAGTCTTTAGGTGTTTCAACACGCTCCCAAGAAATCTCAGAAATATGAATCAACCCTTCAATACCAGTAACATTTACAAATGCACCGAAGTCGATAACTCCCGTAATTACACCTTCAACTGAATCACCAATTTTAAGCTTCGCAAATCGATTTTGAAGTTCATCACGAACAGCTTCTTTTTCTGAAACAATTAGTTTGTTATCTTTTTTACTTACGTCTAATACCCGCACTTTAATTGGCTTATTAGTGAGCGAATTTAGCTTTTGCAAGATTTCATCTTTATCAGCACCAGAAACGCGAGGATAGTGACCAGCTGCCAATTGACTCACCGGCAAGAAACCACGAATACCTTCTGCCTCAATTAATAATCCACCCCGATTCGCATCATAGGGATAAATATCGATGATTTCTTGAGCTTCTTGCAATCGTTTAAGTTCATCCCAGCCTCGATCTTTAGCGGCACGACGCATACTTAACAATACGTAACCGTCTTCTAGCTCGGGCTCTAAAACGCTGACATTGATCTTCGCATTGAGTTCAAGTTTTTGAGCTCCGCTAATCTCTCGTCGTAACACTACGCCAACTCCGTTAGCGCCAAGATCAACCCAGATCTCTTGCTTTTTTATACCTGTAATAACGCCTTCGACAACGTCACCTGTTTTTAATTGTTTTACTTCGGATGACTCTAATAATTCATCCATTGTTATGGTTTTAGACACGTCTAAAAACCTCCTTATATTGTATTTTCTGCCAAGATAAATCGTTTGCGGTGGTAACCACAGTACATTTTACCCTGAAAGATTCCTTTTATTATATCTGTTAAACAGCTATAAGTAAAGTATCTGTATGCGTCCATAACATATTGGACAATCCGAAGTTGTTAATAAGATACCTCAT
>CAZSVQ010000005.1:0-24567 GCA_964610345.1 uncultured Candidatus Saccharibacteria bacterium
TGCATGTATTAGGCACGCCGCCAGCGTTCATCCTGAGCCAGGATCAAACTCTCCAAAAGAATAAGACCTGATACTGTTTTTAAGTAAAAACATTCAGTCAAATGAACTGACGTTGATAACCTCATTCATATAATACTAGTTATAAGAACAAGATTGCGTCTCCCGAAGGAGACAAAATTGCACTACTCAACTTTTAAAGTTCAGGTTTTTGAGACTCCTAAATAAGATCCACAAAAAGCTCGTTGTATCTTATCTGTTATTAAATCAAGTGTCAACCCTATTTTTGACGAATATAGCTGTAGCGTTTACAACAAATTTTCAGCAACGTTACTCTGTATCAATGATCTGGACTGTTAGGATACACACTATTGAGATTCGTCTTCATCGTCTTTGAGCTCAATAGTTGTATCTACAAGCGCTAACGATGCAACTGTATCGCCGTCATTCAGACGCATGATACGCACGCCTTGAGTTGCTCTTCCAAGTTGCGGGATATCTTTTAGTCCTAATCGTATTGTCTGGCCTTGAGTAGAGATAATTATTACCTCTGTTTCGCCATTTGTAAGTGCCTTAACTCCCATTAGATCACCAGTCTTCTTATTAACCACCGCTGAACGGATACCGACACCGCCACGAGCGTGAGCTGTAAATTGGTCCACCTTTGTACGCTTTCCATAGCCTAATTTGCTTATTACAAATATATGCGCCCCCACCTCAACAAGATCCATGCCAATAACTTGGTCTCCACTGCGGAGCCTAATACCTCGCACACCCCGAGCTGCACGCCCCATTGGCCGTACATCTTTTTCATGGAAGCGTATAGCTTGACCTTGTGATGTAGATATTAATACTTCGTTATCACTGTTAGTCATTTTTACCCATTTAAGCTCATCACCATCATCTAGGTTAATGGCAATTAGGCCTGTTTGACGAACGTTTTGATATTGCTCAAATGGCGTTTTCTTAACTACCCCCTTAACGGTACACATAAATAGATTGCCTGTCTTTTCTTGTTTGGATATATTTATTACTGAGCTAACTTTTTCTTCAGGTTGAAGTTGCAATAGGTTAACAATAGCCACGCCCTTAGCCGTCAAACTGGCAGATGGAACTTCGTAAGTTTTAATTCTGAATACCCTACCCTTATTAGTAAAGAAAAGTAAGAAATCATGTGTAGATGCATTTACAACGTGTTCAATGACATCTTCTTCGCGCGTAGTCATGCCTCGACGACCCTTACCTCCACGCCCTTGCTTCTTATATTCGCCTACTTGGCTACGCTTAATATAGTTAGCTGATGTAAGAGTAACAACTACTTGTTCGTCAGGAACAAGATCTTCATCGCTCATTTTCCCTAATTCTTGGGGTACAATTTTTGTACGACGCTCATCTGCAAATTGTTGCCTAATTTCTTTGAGTTCGTCTTTAATTATGCCGAGTATTTTATTTTCATCAGCTAAAATTGCTTCTAGTTCGGCAATAAGTTTCAATAGTTGAGCTAGCTCGTCCTCAATCTTTTTACGCTCCAAACCTGCTAGTGTGCGTAATTGCATAGCTAAGATTGCTTTTGCTTGAACCTCGCTAAGCGAGAACTTATCCATTAAGTTTTCTTGAGCTTCGTCGGTAGTTTGGCTTGCTCGAATTGTAGATATTACCTCATCAATATTATCAAGGGCAATTTTTAACCCCTCTAAAATATGTGCTCGCTCTTTAGCTTTGCGAAGTTCAAATTCAGTTCTGCGACGCACCACAGATTGCCGATGCTTAATGTACTCTTGTAGTATGTCTTGTAAGCCCAGTACGCGTGGTTGAATACCATCAATCAAAGCCAACATGTTATAGTGGAAACTACTTTGTAAAGGTGTTAATTTATAAAGCTGGTTTAAAATCTTTTTAGGGTAAGCATCCTTTTTAAGATCAACAACGATACGGACTGTTCCACGAGCACTTTCATCACGCAAGTCAGAAATTCCATTAATCTTTTTATCTTTAACAAGATCAGCAATTTTTTCAATTAAACTTGCTTTGTTTAAGGCGTATGGAATCTCAGTTATTACAATTGAATGCCGACCCTTTTTGTTCTCTTGTATATCGGCAACTGCACGCATAACAATACCGCCACGGCCAGACGCATAAGCAGTTCTGAGCGATTCTTTGCCGTACACAATACCACCAGTTGGGAAGTCCGGACCTTTTACGTATTCAAGTAAATCATCTGTCGTAGCATCAGGGTTCTCAATCAAATGCACAGTAGCATCAACCAGCTCCCCAAGATTATGAGGTGGTATGTTGGTAGCCATTCCAACTGCAATACCCATTTGGCCGTTAAGTAGTAAGTTTGGCAATTTAGCTGGCAATACAGTTGGTTCTTTTCGAGTACCATCATAGTTATCCCTAAAATCAACTGTTTCTTTTTCAATATCATCAAGTAGCGCTTCAGCTGGTTTTGCCATTTTAGCCTCTGTGTATCGATAAGCAGCCGGTGGATCGCCATCCATAGAACCAAAGTTACCCTGACCCTGTACCAAACCATAGCGCATAGACCAATCTTGGGCCATACGTACCATAGAATCATAAATCGCACTATCTCCATGAGGGTGGTACTTACCCATCACCTCTCCAACAATTTGCGCACTTTTCACAGTCTTGCCACCAGGGCGAATGCCCATTCTATCCATAACATACAATATACGGCGATGTACCGGCTTCAAGCCGTCACGTACATCAGGTAAAGCTCGCGCTATAATTACGCTCATAGAATATCGAAGATAGCTATCCTCCATTACGTTTTCAACAGTTCTGTCTTCTACACTTCTAGAGTGAGTTTGGGTTACGATAGTTCCTTCAATTGGTGTTGTATTTTCTTCGTCCATTGTTAAATATCTAGCTCCTCAGTATTAGCAAACTTAGCACGCGCTTGAATAAAGTTTTTGCGCAGTTCTACTTCTGTTCCCATAAGCTTATTGAATATTGCGTCGGCTTTTTCGGCATCCTCAACCTTTACTTGGATTAACACTCGGTTTTCTGGGTTCATAGTTGTATCCCATAACTGATCAGCGTCCATTTCACCGAGACCTTTGTATCGGCTAACTTCTGCTCCTGCCTGTTTAGACACATCTTCACCTTCTTTAATGGCTGTGCCACGCTCGGCTTTGGCGGCAATTAATTTCTTCAGAAGCAAATCTCTCTCTTCGTCAGAATAAGCGTAATCCTTTTTCTTGCCAGCTTTTACTAAAAACAAAGGCGGTTTGGCTAAATATAAATGCCCGCCGTCAATAACTGGGCGCAAATAACGGAAGAAAAATGTCATCAAAAGTGTACTGATATGACTACCGTCTACGTCGGCATCGGTCATAATAATTATTCGGTGATACCGAAGACGTTCAATATCTAGTTGCTCACCAATCCCAACCCCAATAGCGGTTATTAAACTCTTAATTTCGTTATTAGCAAACATCTTATCAAGCCGTGCCCGCTCAACATTCAAAACCTTGCCTCTTAACGGTAAGATTGCTTGAGTTTTGCTATCTCGCCCACTTTTTGCCGAGCCACCAGCTGAATCACCCTCTACTATGTAAAGTTCAGAATTACTTGGATCCTTACTTGAGCAATCGGCCAACTTACCAGGTAGTGAAGTGCTGTCTAAAGCACCTTTTCTGATAACGTTCTCTCGTGCAGCACGCGCTGCAGCTCTTGCTCTGGCAGACAATATTGCTTTATTTACAACTTTTTTGGCTATGCTTGGATGCTCTTCAAGGTAGTAGGCAAGGTATTCTGACATGACTTGCTCTACATAACCACGTATCTCTGGATTACCTAATTTATTTTTAGTTTGACCTTCAAATTGTGGATCAGGTAACTTAACTAAAATTATAGCCGTTAAGCCTTCTCGGCAATCTTCTCCACTTAAGTTTTCTTCTTTTTCTTTTAGTAAACTGTTTTTGCGGGCATAGTCATTAATAACCCTAGTTAATGCCGAGCGGAAACCTGTTAAGTGAGTTCCGCCATCTGGGGTAAGTACGTTATTGGCGAATGGCTTAATAGCCTCTGTATAAGCATCGGTATATTGTAGGGCTATTTCCACCTGGCAATCTTCTACATCTTTTTCTACATAGAAGACATCTTCATCTACAACGTCTTTACCAAAATTAAGGTGTTTTACATAAGACTGTATTCCACCTTCAAAATAAAAAGCGTACCGCTCTCCTGAGCGTTCGTCATGAACAAATGTCCGTAAGCCCTTTGTTAAGTAAGACTGATGACGAAGATAATCCACCACCCACTCATAATCAATAACTACAGTCTCTTTAAAGATCGTAGAGTCAGGATAAAAAGTTATAATAGTACCGCTATCGATGGTTTTAGCACCCTTCTTAATGTCTGTTTGTGGAACACCTTTCTCGTAGTCTTGTGTATATATATAACCGTCTTTATGAATTTCTGCACTGAGTTTAGTAGACAAAGCGTTTACTACACTACTACCAACACCGTGCAAACCACTCGATACTTTGTAGCCACCACCACCAAATTTACCACCAGCGTGCAGGACAGTCAGAACAGTCTCTAGTGCGCTTTTTCCCGTCTTTTCCATCTTATCAACCGGGATTCCACGCCCATTATCACGTACACGCACTCCACCATCGTTAAGTAGCGTAATGTGGAGTTCGGTAGCGTGCCCAGCAATAGCCTCATCTACTGAGTTATCGGCAATTTCCTTTATAAGATGGTGTAATCCATCCCGCCCTGTGCCGCCAATGTACATTCCAGGACGCTTACGTACTGGCTCTAAGCCTTCTAATACTTGAATTTGTTGCGAGTCGTATTGTTTTTGTTTATTCACTTTAAATAACCCTCTGGATATGCATAAACCATTACTTTATAAGTTCCCTCATTTGTTACGTACACACATTGTACTAAAAAAACATGTCATTAACAATAAAAAACTTGTTTGAACACATAGTTTTATGTTTCAATAAGCATAAGTAATTAACTTAAATATTAGAAATTATAAATTATGTTTAAAAAACTTTTATCCAACCTCCCATTTAACCCAAGTTTAATAACAGAAGTTTCTTTTTATGCAAAAAGATTAAAAAAAGAGTCTAGTGTTAGACGAGTTGGATTTGTTTTTATGGCACTTACGCTTGTAGTTCAGGTATTTGCAGTAATTACACCAGCAGAAGCAAGTAATAAGTGCAGCAGCAATGATGTTATACGCTGTGGATTTAGCTCAAAAAATGAAGCCGTACAAAAATGTAATGCTAACACACAGGGCTTTAGGAGCATACTTGAGTATTACGGTATCAATTGTGGAATCTTATCATCTGCCGGTACCCAAACCGTTAGATCCAGTGCCTATAATGGACAATTATATTCGATGGGGCGTAATCCTTACAGTAAGCCCGGAGAATACAGAAAAGATATTCCAGGAGTTGGTGGAATGTACTTACGCCCGCTTTCAAGTTGGGGATCAACATCATACAAGATGCTTGTTACAAAAACTCCCGATGGAATGCCATTTATGGTTATGTACGATTGCGGCAATATAGTTATTCAAAATGGTTATAACCCGCCGGCAAAACCAGAACCAACTGCAACACTTAAAATTGTAAAAGCTAACGAACCTACTGGTGAGGTCAAACCAGGTGATACCATAAAATACACAATAGCCTTTACTAATACTGGTGGAACCGCTGCATTATTCTCAGTAAACGACACTCTCGATGACAACTTAGAATTCGTAAGCTCAAACAGTAACGGATGGCCTGAAGAACGTGGCGGACAATATACCAAGTGGTATAACAACACGCCCCCCTATTATACCTTTGGAAACACAGATGCATTTGGTACGCCAGGTTTTATTACAATAACAGCTAGAGTAAAAAGCAGCGTTAAATCTGGCACTGTTGTCTGCAACACAGCTTGGCTCGGGCACTACGTTAACGGTCAGCCGCAAACCACAAACAAAGTATCTGCTTGTAATGACGTAATAGTCCCTTGTCCTCCTGGTACAATTGCCGGCCCTGGTGGTACATGTGATAAACCAGAGGAGCCTAAACCCGAAAAACCAAAACCAGAGGAGCCTAAACCCGAAAAACCAAAACCAGAGGAAAAAGCACCTATTTTAGCTGTTGAGAAAAAAGCAAAAAACATCACACAGAACATAGCTGACGCTAATAACACTACCGCATCCGCAGGTGATGTGATTGAGTATTCGCTAATTACTAAAAACTTTGGTAACGGCGAATCAAAAGATACTATATTAAAACCAGAGGAACTTGCAGATATCCTAGAATATGCAGATCTCGACTTTAATTCATTAAATGGTGCTATTTTTGAACAAGAAACCCAAACTATCGCCTGGAATAAACCAGTAACCATAAAACCCAACGAATCAGTTACAAAAACATTCAGAATCAAAGTAAAAAACCCCTTACCTCAAACACCGGTACCGAACGGAAACCCTGGATCGTTTGATCTAATAATGACCAATGTATATGGGAACACTATTAATATAAAATTGCCTGGTGGCGTAGTTAAGTCAACTGAACAAGTAACACAAACATTGCCTAACACTGGTCCTGGCGAAGCATTAGCAATTGGGGGCGTATTAATCACCATCATTGGTTACTTCTTTGCTCGGTCACGCCTCATGGCAAAAGAGCTTGAACTTGTTAAACAGGAATATTCGTCAGGGAGCTAACTATGAACGAAAAACTACATCACCCTTCACCAGAACACCACGGCAATACAACACATCATGAAAAAGCCGAACAAAAACATCTTAAAGAGTTACAAGAAAAAGCCAACAAAACGCAAGAAACATCTAAAGATACTATAGAACATATTAAGCAAAGCATAGAATCCACCGCTATTAGCGGTAAGGAATACAGCGTTGGCGAAAAAGAATCAAAGCCGACTAATCATTCTTTTGGGGTTACAAAACACCTTAAAAAAGATGCATATAAACGTGTGATCAAAAAAACTCAGAATAACCTAAGTAAAACAGAGAAAACCTTCAGCAAAGCAATCCATAACCCTGTGATTGAAAAAGTTAGTGATGTAAGCGCCAAAACTGTTGCAAGACCAAGTGGCATCCTTTTTGGTAGCATCGGTGCATTTGTTGCAAGTCTAGTTATCTACTTTATTAGCAAGCGTAGCGGCTTTGAATACAATTACCTGTTATTTGTAATGGTTTTTGTTGGTGGTTATTTTATTGGCTTGATAGCTGAGTTGTTTTATAAACTCATCAAACCACAAAAAAGTTAAAGAGTTACTTAGTTGACTGTATTAGATTACCGTCGCCATCAATAGCAATTTCATCATGACCAAGTTTGCTTAAGTCTATTTCACCATTATCTCTCTTGGGTAGTTCTTGTGGCTGGTCAACAGCTTGTATTGCTTGAGTTTCTGGTGCGAAAGCAGGTTGTTGCGGAGTGTTATTGATTAATACTTCATCTTGAATTGGCTGAGTTGGCGCAATTGATTGATTTGCAGAGTCAGGCATAGTATTTAAGCTAGCTGTAGATATGTTTGTTGGAGTTGTAGTTGGAGTTTGATTGACTGGCTTAGGTGCTGTTTTTGGAGTGTCAACTGATTGGGTTTTCTTTTTTGCTAACCATTCATCTAAGAAAGAACCCTGTCCTGGACGTTTTGGCGGAATAACCGGTTTTGACGTAGCCTGAGGCATTGTACCTGGCACCTGCCCCGCCTGACTACCAAATGATGGCTTAGCAGGCTCTTTGGTGGCCAAACGGGAAAAGATCTCAGATTCGACTTTAGCCTTAGGACGCCCATACTTGGCCGCTGACAGCTGTTTGAGTGCTGACCCTAGCTTTTCATTAGGAGTACCTAAAGTTGGCAGTGTAGCCATGCTGAACGGCTGTGTTGGCACTCCACTAATCAATGTTCGGACAATCGTATTAAAATTTGGTATACGCAATAAATCATCGCCATCAAATAATGGCTGGAAATACCGCGTTAAAGACTCGACATCATTTTGGCCAATACGGAAGGCCACAATTGTACCCATGTTCCCAAAGACCGCATCCCTAATCTCATCGGTTAACTGAGTAGTAAATTGGTTGGCAACTATTAAGTTAAGGTGGTACTTCCTAGCTTCTGACATGATTACTGCAAACGAGTCGGTCGAGAAGTTTTGAAACTCATCAACGTACAAACAAAAATCTACGCGTTCATCTTCAGGCACATCAGCTCGGCTCATAGCTGCCGCTTGGAACTTCATCACAAAAATCATACCCAAAAGACGAGAGTTTATATCCCCTGTCTTGCCCTTACTGAGGTTAACTAACAAGATTTTCTTATTATCCATAATTTCACGAATATTGAATGAACTTTTTGTTTGCCCTATGATATTGCGCATCATTTCGTTACTTAAAAAGGCGCCGAACTTACTTACCACCCAGCTAGTTACCTCACCAGCCTCGTTAGAACGTTGAGAGTTAGGCCATTCTTTAGTCCAGAAATCTAACACGTTCTGATCTGTGACATACGGCAACTTACTTTTCATGAAATTATTATCAATTAATAACTTTGGAATATCGACAAAAGTACCGCCTTTTGGATCTGCCATCAATAACAACGCTGCATTTGTAAAAATACGTTCGAAACGAGGCCCAATTATACCTTGACGATTAGGGTCATACAATTTGTACAACATGTTTATAGATTCTTGGATTAAAAAATCTTTTTGTTCAGGGCTGTGAAACTCAAACATATTAAGGCCGAGAGGGTATTCCATGTCAGATGGGCAAAAATACATTACATCTTCGGTGCGTTCTTTGGGTACCATAGATAATAATTTCTCAGCTCCATCACCATGTGGATCAACATAAGCAAAACCTTCGCCATTTAACATATCTTGTAAAGCTAAATTTTCCATATAAGTAGACTTACCGGTACCGGTTTGCCCAACCACGTACATATGACGTTGACGATCTTTTAAGTCAAGCCTTATCGGCTTCTTAGAACCTCTGAAAACGTTATATCCGAGCAACAATCCATCTGGAGGAATATTCCTTGGTGCATCAACTTGTTTAGATGCCTGCCTTTCCAATTGAGAGGTTGGAATATTCTTCTGATCCGGAAAGTGAAACAACCCCGCGAGCTCTACTGAGTTAAGTATATTGCGACTATTAGACGGCGGGAAAAACCTCATTATATAAGAAGTAACAAAACTATCCATATCTTTTGCTGGTGTATACTTAAAGCCGTTCTTTCCTGGAGCATCATAGAGCGAAAATGATGCTACAATATGATTCAAGATTGTTTGTGCTCTTTGAGATACATTAGATGAAGCAACAACCCTTATCATTGTTTCGTAACCTGGATGACGAGTTTTATCATCTATCGCATCTAAGATCGCCTGCTCCATATTAGATAGCTCTGGCTTATCTGAACCACCGCCATCTTTATTACTTTTATCTTCTGGGGGCTTCCATAAAGATACAAAGATTTGCTTGATCCACCAAAAAGCTTCGTCTTTTGGTTTTTTTGAGCCATTTCCTTTTCGTTTTTTGCTTGCCTCTTCTGAAGCACGCTTACGCCAACTAGGGTCAGCTGGGCGCATGAGAATCTGAATACCCACACCATCTTCTTTATCAAGTTCAGATAATGCATTTAATAAAGACTGAATCGGATCACGCTTAATGTCTTGATAAGTTGCAATTGGGTATGCAAATGATTCTTTGAGTGTTAATTCGCCTCCGTTAGTGGCTGCAATTTTACCAATAGGGCTAAAAATATTATGCTCAGGTACTTCCTCCAGCTGAGCTGAAGGATAGGAGCTAATGACTGCCTGTTTCACAACATCTACCATAGCCACTGGAACTGCTGCATAAAACTTCACGAAACCTTTTGTTCCAATTATTTCAAATGCAAAATGCCGTTGACCATAAAATTTTGACTTAAAACCCTTCTGTAGCGTACTAGCAATAATGCCGTACATAATTTGTGCTTTAGATATATTCTCATCTATTAATTCCCTGTCGTCTCTGGCGCCAGAATCCTTATCGTCACTTGGTGGCGGTAAATGAATGAGTAAAGGTACCATTTTAAGTCCACGTTCATAATTCTTTTGTTCGCGCAATAAATTACGTGAGTGTACAAAAATAATCGGCCCAGCTATTAAGCCAGCCAGTACAAAAATCACCAAAATAAATAACAGTACTGTCATTCTTCACTCTTAGTCACGTCTTTGTTATAACGCTTTTTAATATAGTCTGCTTTCATCTCGCTTATAGCTTTGTTTTGTAGATATGGATTATCACGTGTTTTATCAACAATTTCTTTGGCTTTTTCTACCCATTCTTTTTCAATCAGATCTGCATCATCTGCAATCGCAGGTGAGGAAGTTGAAATACCCTGTTGTGATTGTTGGGGTACGGCTTGCTGAGTCTGGTCATTTACACCTAGTGATTGCTGAACGCCCAATGCTTTAGTTTGCGGTATCTGAATAGGCTGAGCGTTACCAAGGTTGCTAAAATTGTTTAGTTCAGAATTAGGCATAACACTACTATTGGCCCCCTGATCAACAGACGGCGGTTCCATGGGGTTTGGTAATTGTACCTCATCGTAACTCATTATGTTGTTAATTATATCAAACAACTCAGGAAATTACCTTAGTTATAGGCTATTTTTTAGTTTATGTAGATTGTTTAGATTTTGAAGTGTACCAAATTATTATTACCGTTATAGACAAACTAAGTAATACATCCCTGATAGTTAACTGGGTAATAGATTGTATTATAAAAAGCAAAGTAGGCATAATACTTAAAACTAATGAGTATATTTTTTTTTGAACCTTAGTAATATCAAAAAATACATTCAAAACAAAAGAAACTGTTGCGTATAATAAACCGAAAATAATTAAAAATGGCAGAAGTATAAATAGTAAAGATAGTTTTTCTGGATTTATAGAAACAAAAAACATCAAAGCAAAAACATATGCTATTGCTAATAATAAAACTCTTGTTTTTAGGCTACTCATAAAATAAATTATACATCTTTTAAAATTAAAGCCGGACGGTAAATGCGCCCTTTTTAAATTACTTATTTAGCGCTTACCGTCCTTGGCTTATGACTGACCGCTCATGTTTGTTTTATGCAAACAATGAGCGTCGACACACATTTTTGTTTTTTCTCCACTGCAAATCAGTGTACATTATTTATTCATTTAAGTCAACTATTTTTGTTGTAATAATTTTTGTTATTAGAGTTATTTTTAAATATATTTTATTATTTGTTGTATGTATTATGTTGTATTTTCTATAACTTAGCTCACATTCAGATGAAGTTTTGACTCTACATTATAAATTTCAATTGAGTATTATATTAAAAATTATATGGTTTAATTGATTCAACAACCCCAACATGTAACATTAAATAAAATTTTAATAAATTTGTCTTACGAATATTAAATCTTGCCATAAAATTAGTTAAATATTAAATTTATACCTCCCTCAGCCAACCATACATATAAATCAATCGCATATAATATTTTTAAAAATTGCTTTTTAAATGTTGCCAGCTTATTTGTATAAAAAATTGATTTAAAAATATCATACCCCGACCGATACTCATGGCTTTAATAAAGTATAGAAAAACTCAGTAGCATTATATGGCTAGCTAAAATTATTTTATTCTGCGAATTATTCATTATTAAGAATGTGTCATATTTTACAAAAACGGACTAAAAAAATACGCGGAATATTAAATGTTTTATTGCCCATTTATTAGCAAAGGATACTTAAGTTTATTAAATTTTTTTACTCAGAAATTAATTGAGAAGCCACGTAATTTTTTTAAAATCACAGCAAATTTTTATCATTTTTTGATTCTAATTACAGGATATTTTTATGTAAAGTCGCTATTTTTTTCAAGTTTTAAACTGCCAAGGCTAAGTATTAACGACAAAAGTTATGCACAGGTTTATATAAAAATATCCATAAACATGTTGACATGTATTTTACTAATTTATAAGATGTATTCAGTACTTGAATAAAAAAAGTACTCAAAAACAAAAACGACTTAGAAACAACGGCTTCTCGCAAGCCGTTGTTCCACTAAAAGAAGATACAAAAACTAAATAACTAAAAGCTCTCTAACATAAAAACCCAACCAACATTAACTACACTCGCAAGAACCCATCATAGATAATTGATGGGTTCTGCTTTTGTTTATCATTTGACTCACCTGCTACAATTCAGCTCATATCATGAAAGCACTAACTCATGGAATTTTAGAAATCGGTTTTGGTGGTATAGTTGCGGATGTTGAGTGCAACCTATCAAATGGTTTGCCAAATATTCTCATTATTGGATTTGTCAGTAAGGCTGTGGACGAATCTAAAGAAAGAATTAGAAGTGCTTTTGCAAACAGCTCAATGAACTTGCCAAAGAAACGCATAACCATAAATATCGCCCCCGCCGACATCCCGAAAGATAGTACAAGCTTAGACCTTTCAATCGCGTCCTCAATTCTAGTTGGTAGCAAGATGATCCAATCGATACCACTTGAAAATACAATATTAATTGGAGAGCTGGGTCTGGATGGAACTGTTCGTGGAGTACGAGGCATAATCGGCAAACTACTCGCAGGAAAACATCACGGGATATCTAAATTCATAATACCCACACCAAATTTAAGTCAAGCTCAACTTGTTCCAGACATAGAACTTATACCAGTTCAGTCTCTTCAGGAACTTTATCAGCACCTTTCAGGGAACAAATTAATAAGCACCCCTATTTATTCCGCCGGCACTAACAAACTAAAAAACAAAAAATTCAAGGATGACTTCGAACATATCACAGGCCAGCACACAGCAAAACGTGCCCTAGAAATTGCTGCATCTGGTGGTCACAATATACTTTTAAGTGGCCCACCAGGTACTGGTAAAAGTATGCTCGCAAAATCTACTATCGGTATTCTGCCACCATTAAATAACGATGAATCTCTAGAGGTTACTCATTTACACAGCTTAACCAATAGTAACTACGAAGATATAATTACCGTGCGACCATTCCGTAGCCCACACCATACCGCAAGCGATACGGCTATAATTGGGGGAGGTAAAAACCCACGACCAGGCGAGATAAGTTTAAGTCATAAAGGTATATTATTTTTTGATGAATTTCCAGAATTTAATCGTTCGACCCTTGAGGCCCTACGTCAACCTCTTGAAGATAATCATGTAACAGTATCTAGAGCCAAAGATTCAGTCAATTACCCGGCAGACTTTATGTTAGTAGCTACTGCCAACCCATGTCCCTGTGGCTTTTATGGCACCCACCGAGATTGCATCTGCACTCCTCAACAGATTTCACGTTATCAACGTAAACTTTCTGGCCCAATAATCGACAGAATAGACCTATTCACCGATGTTGAAAACATAGAACACGGCAAACTACTTTCTGGAATTAATAAATCAGAAGCAAGCTCAATAATAGCAAAACGAGTAAGCAGAGCTCGCCAATGCCAGTATAATCGGCTTGGTGCAGGAAAACTAAATAGCAACATGAACAGCGAAGAAGTAAAAAGATACTCCGAACTAAACCAAGACGCACATTCACTCTTAAACTCAGCAGCTAGCAAACTTGAGCTTTCTCCTAGAAGTTACATGAGAACAATAAAAGTAGCCCGAACTATTGCTGACCTAGACGATTCAGACAAAATTCAAATAAAACACATCACCGAGGCATTACATTACCGACCAAAAAAACTACAATTACTTTAAGCAAAAGCTTGACCCCTGTTGTGATATCTGTTAAACTTCATGGAAGTCATTAATAGCGTAAAAGGAGTTTGAATATTAGCAAAGATGCTCGCCTGAATGAGTCGATTCGGGCACCGCAACTTCGTGTTATTACCGAAGATGGTCGGCAACTTGGCGTAATGAGCCGTATAGAAGCTTTACGCGCTGCCAAAGACGAAGGATTAGACCTAGTAGAGGTCTCACCTGGTGCCAAACCACCTGTTGCAAAAATCATTGACTGGGGTAAATATAATTACCAACGCACCAAGCAACTTCAAAAGAACAAGCGTAATGCAAAAGCGATGGATGTAAAGCAAATCAGGCTTGGACTAAAAATCGGTGAACATGATTTAGGCGTAAAATTAAAGAAGGTACATGGTTTTTTAGAGGGTGGTCACAAAGTTAAGTTTGCAGTTTTCTACCGAGGACGTGAACTTGCCCACAAAGATATCGGATTCAAACTAGCCGATAAAATCATTGCCGAGCTTGGGGATAAGGTTATAGTTGACCAAGCTCCCCAATTTAGCGGAAAACAACTAATTTTCACAGTAAGGAGCAATAATGCCAAAGTTAAAGACTCATAGCGGAACAAAAGATCGCTTCAAAATAACCAAAAACGGAAAAGTTACCCATGGCCACTCATTCAAGAGCCATAACCTTTCTAAGAAAAGTGCAGCCCGTAAACGTAATTTTGCAGTCACGCAAATTGTAACCGGTAAAGCTGCTAAGTCAATCAAGAAAAATCTAGGAGTTTAACAGATGAGAGTCAAACGTGGCGTAACTATTCGCCAAAAACACAATAAAATCCGAAAAGCTACCAAAGGCATGAGCCATGGTAACAGAGTAAGTATTAAGCGCGGCAAGCAAGCCATTGTGCGTTCTTTGCAAAATGCTACCCGTGACCGAAAAAACCGCAAACGAACCTTTAGGCAACTATGGAATACACGCATAAACGCCGGTGCACGGCTAAATGGCACTACTTACAGCAAGCTTATCGCTGGGCTTAAAAAAGCTAATGTAAGCCTTGATCGAAAAATATTGGCTGAGCTAGCCGTCAATGAGCCATTAGCATTTAGCAGTATCGCCGAAATATCTAAAAAATAATCTTCCTCAAGAATTGAATACAAAAACCACCTCATTGAGGTGGTTTTCGATTTGCCAGACTACCTATAAGCCGGGTTCTGTTCGAGAGTAAACTCTTGCTAGCCATCTATCTAGCCCTATTGTTGCCAATAGAATCGAGCGGATTATTTAGCGTACAACTTAGCGGGATACTATTACATATGTAAAAAGCTATACTACCTTGCAGCAGACAGGGTTTACCATCTCTCTATGTCACCATAGATTGCTGTGGGCTCTTACCCCACTCTTTTCACCTTTACCCCTCTCCACAGTGTAATAAATAAAAATAATGATTAATTACACTGCAGTGAGGGGAAGTTTTGTCTCTGTGGCACTTTCCCTAGAGTTACCCCTGGTTGCCGTTAACAACTGTCTTTCCTTGCGCTGCCCGGACTTTCCTCCTCAGTAAACTGAGGCGACTAGCCGATAACCTGGCTAGCTCATTATACTATATTTTGGTTACTATCTAGAATCCGGTTAACTTCACCATCTGCAAGCTTATTCAACTCACGCGGGACATGCGTAAAATCTACTATTTCAAAGTCCTGAAGTATATCTTTAACAATATTATGAACGGCTAAAAGTTCTTGATTTTTAACTTTGAAAATTCCCTTCATCTGGTTTATTACAAGCAGACTGTCCATAAATACATGAACTTTTGTAGCGCCTATCTGCCGAGCACGCTCCAATCCAAGTCTCAAAGAATGATATTCAGCTTGATTGTTAGTTGTGATATTCAGATACTCGCCGTTAGTTTCAAGCACATTATTTTGCATATCTAATATTACAAAGCCACTAGCTGAAGGACCAGGATTACCCCTGGAACCACCATCGCCATAAAGTTTTATTTCGCTAATGTTTGTTGTTTTTTCTGCATCTTCTTTTTCGTAAAATTTTGGTTCTTTATAAAGCTCGAACTTAAAATCTACAACCTTTACTGGTGTAGTTTTATCAATTACATCGCCATAAAACATTGCCATTTGTTCATACAGTTCAGTAGTTGACCCAAACCGCTCAAAATTTCCTCCATCAATATCTAGATCACCAACTCTCTGTTCTGTAACTCGATACACATTAGCCAAGCCTACAATCTGCCAGGTAGAAGGGTCTTCTTCTTGTACTTTATCAATCACTGCAATTTCATCACCGACAGAAATGCTTTTTTCGTCATTTATGCGCAAAGTAGACGATTGTATACCTTTTTTAATATTCTCTATTTCTATGTGGTTAAACTTTAGGTTTTTCATTCTAACCTATTCTACCCTAGAATAGGTCTTATGTATATTGAAGATTATAATTACGATTTACCTGAATCAAAGATTGCAAAGTACCCACCTAAAGTTCGAGGCGAAAGTAAGCTACTAGTTTTAAATAAAAAAACTGGAATTATTGAACATAACACCTATAAAAACTTTATAGATTATGTTAAATCGGGTGATATTGTTGTTTTAAATAACACAAAAGTTATAAAAGCTCGGTTAATTGTCTACAGAGGTGATAAAAAAAGAGAATTTTTGTTATTAGAACGTCATACCCATATACTAGATGCACATCACTGGAAGATTCTGTATAAAGGCAAAATCAAATCGGGTGAAATATATAAAATAAATAGTGCTGAGATACTAGTCGAAGAAGTCTTTAAAGACGGACTTGCAAGGATAAGTTCTGAATCAGACTTATTAAAACTAAGCCAAAAATCCGGAAGTGTCCCCCTACCACCTTATATTAAACGAACTACGAACGTTGAAGATATAAATCGCTATCAGACAGAGTTCGCTAAATTTGAGGGTTCGGTTGCTGCCCCAACTGCATCCTTAAACTTCACAGAAAATCTAATTGAGAAATTACAAACCAAAGGCGTTGAATTAGTTTATTTAACTCTACATGTAGGATTAGGTACTTTTCTGCCAATCCGCACTGAAAATATCGAAGACCACAAAATGCACAGCGAATATTTTGAGATTCCACCCAGTACAAGCAAAACAATAATACAGGCAAAAAATAATAATAAAACGGTGTTCGCAGTTGGGACTACCGTTGCGCGAACCCTAGAATTCGCCCATACAAATATTTTTAACCTCGATAATAAAACTATTACTGGTGAAGCAGATATTTTTATCTACCCCGGTTATAAATTTCAGATTGTAGATTGTTTGCTAACAAATTTTCACGCCCCAAAAACTACAGTTCTAATGCTAGCTTCAGCATTCGCCGGCTGGGAAAATATAAAAAATGCTTACGATATCGCCCTAGAGCATGACTACAAGTTACTCTCTTACGGTGATTCTATGCTTATAATATAAGTTTGGTGTAAAATTAGAATATTGATCGGGGTGTGGCGCAGTTGGCTAGCGCGTACGGCTGGGGGCCGTGAGGTCGCAGGTTCAAGTCCTGTCACCCCGACCAAAAATGGACAAAAATAACAATAGTCTATCTTTAAACTTGAAAAGTAAAACTGGGTTATCACCCATGATTAATCTGATAAATCTAAGTGGGTTATCGCAAATACAAACCTCAGTTTGTATAAATATTGAAATCCCTATCAGAAGGTGTTAGATAATCATTGTTGGGTGATAACCCAGCACCTTTATTATATCAAGCAAAAGCAAATTTTTAACCCAAAAATAGTTGAAAGAAAAAGTTATTTAAGAAATTAACTATTGGTATTAGTAATGGAAACAACAAGAACATAAATATAAATATTCCTGTCATCCCGAAAGATTCTATTTGTTGCATTACCTTACGTAGTGGCTCTGGCGCAAAAGCGTAAAGTACACGCGAACCATCAAGTGGCGGAAATGGAATCATATTAAACACAAAAACAGCAATATTTAATTGCACAAACAAGCTTGATATTTGATATATTGTTGTACCTGTTGCAACGCCAGAAACACGCATAATTGATACAGCAACCAATGCCAAAAGTAGATTACTAAGCGGACCAGCCAACCCTACAAGTGCTGCGCCATAATCACCAAATCGAACCCTATAAGGGTTAAATGGCACTGGTTTGGCTATTAAAAATGGTGGTAGCCCAAGCAAAAGCAAGACTAATGGCAACAGTACTGTTGTAAACAGGTCTACATGTTTAAGCGGATTTAGCGACAGCCTTCCGAGATCTTTTGCGGTAGTATCCCCAAGCCAATGAGACATGAAAGCATGCATCGCTTCATGAAACGTTAAAGAAGTAACTAAAATGAGTAAAAAAATGAATATCCCGGGTAAACCAAATTCTGTAAGCATTGTACTAACCAGTATAGCAACTTATGGTTATATATAACAGTTGACTTGATAGGGGTTAGTGTGTACAATATACCCCTGTTATGCAAAAATGTGAATTAACCGGTAAAGGCAAGCAATTTGGCCACAATGTGAGCTTCTCGCAGCGCCACACAAAAAAAGTTTGGAGACCCAATCTACAAACTAAAACTTTAATTATTGACGGCAAAAAAGTTCGTATGAAACTTAGCACACAAGCCATCAGAACACTCAAGAAAAAGGGTGTGATTGCCTCCCCGACACAAGAAAAAGTGACCTAAACAGGTCACTTTTTAAAAATCACACTAATATTAACGAAAAATTATTGTCGTTCAAGAATAATGAGTTGAGAGCTATCAATCAACTCACTGCTTTTTAATTTTAGCTTGGTAGTGGTTAATTTTGCTTCCATGCCAAGTGCGTGAATTATTTCCTTCAATTCTTGTTGCGGAACCGAGTATAAAACACCTTTATCTGCAAAATGAACTGGAATAATTAACTTCGGCTCTACTTTTTTTATAATCTTTAATGCACCGATACCGTCTAGCGTATAACCATTTCCACCAACCGGTATAATCATTACATCAATTAACCCGATTGTCTCCAATTGTTGCTCTGTTAAGTCAGGGTAAATATGGCCAGTTATCAACACTTTTATATCTTCTGCTACCAGCTTAAATACAGTAGCCGTCTTTGACCCTTCCTCATCCATATGAGCACGTGCCGATAACCCAACAACCGACATACCAGATACCTCAAACTCACCAGGTTGATCAATGATTATTTTAGTATCGGTAGCCGGCTCGCCATGTGCACCTGTAAACACTGCAATATCGCCTGACTTTGTTTGGCTTTTTAAGCCAAGCTCACTTAAATTATCATCAATTACTACTGAAGCTTGTTTTGTGGTGATACGAACACAGTTTGCACCATAATATTGAAGTTCCATTGTTTTGCCTTTCTCAATTATCTAAATCGTTTATTCTTATCTAACAAAATTTGTTTTTTAGCCGTACTTATCTTGGTTAAAAATCTATCTTTAACTTGTTCTCTATAATCAAAATCATTTGGGGTCATTACTACAAACCTAATCTCTTTGCCCTCTTTAGATTCTAATTGACTCACGTAATTGTTTAACTTTGTCTGGTTGACATCGCCAATAACCAGCATATCTATTCCGGCTGATTCATCTCTTGTGAACTGACCAGTTAATATAGCGGCTTCAACATTACCAACCTTTTTTAACTCCATTAAATCATCGCCGGTATTATCAGTTACATCATTGCCAACTACGGCCAAAGTTGCCCCTTTGCCAAAAATACTTGCTAGCGCTCGGTAATGTTCGTATTTTTGATTAACCTCGTAATAGAGTTTATTATTGTTGTTATCTGAAGAAATAATGCCGATACTGAGCAAATTTGCAAGTTCTCGACGCACAGAATTTATTTGTTCATCTATCTTACGTGTAATCTCACGGACATAAAAAGAGCGGTTAGGATTAGAAAAAAACAACTGCAACAGCTTAACCCTAGTTTTTGATCCAAACAATTGCTCAACCATAAATTTATTGTACCAGAAATATGCTCAAATTTACTTTATTAGTGTTGTAACTAGCTCAACGTATATATTCTATAAATAATTTACATACCGCTGTTTTTTAGTAAAAATTTTTCTACCAACTCATTGACTTGTTCGGTTGTTACCCAATGAATACTTTTATTGCGCTTAAACCATGTTCGTTGACGCTTTGCGAGCGACCTATCCCCCTTAGCTAGTTCGGTTTTTGCTGTATTAAGTGAAATTTCACCATCTAAATACTTTGCCATTGTTTTATAGCCGATACTAAACATTACCTCATTATCTACCCCATACTTGCTAATTAAGGCTTTTGTTTCATCTACAAATCCGCTCTCTAGCATTTGCTCAATACGACGCTCTATCCTGTTGTTCAAAACTTCACGATTACACTGCAACCCTAATACAAGTGTGTTTGGGCGTAGCTTTTGGTCTCGCTTATAGGATCCTGCAGCTAAATGTCGCGGATTGTCAGGGTTTTTAGGTATGTTACCTCGATTAAATTGATAATCAAAAATTACTGCATCAATATATAAACCCGTTCCACCTACTAGAATCGACAACTTGCCTCTTTTAGTAATTTCAGAAATTGCTTTAAGGGCATCTTCTTTGAATTGAGATGCTGAATATCTCTGCCCTGGTTCAATAATATCTAATAAATAGTGCTTTATCTCTGCCCTATCTTCTGCGTTAGGTTTTGCGGTTCCAATATCCATGTCTTTGTAAATTGTCCTTGAGTCAGCACAAATAATTTCACCATTAAATTTACGAGCAAGGCTCATCGACAGAGCACTTTTACCACTGGCTGTCTCGCCCACTATTACTAATAGTGGTACTACTTTGGCCACCACAGTAACCGCTTTACGTCTACTTTAAAATCTTTAACATTGTGGCCTTCTTGCTCTAAAACTTGTTGATGGCCCGACTTACCACCCGGATATCCACTTGCAAGTCCACCCTGCTTATTAACCACTCTTTGCCATGGCAAATCTGGGTCACCAAAATGTGCTATTCCACCAACAATCCGAGCAGACCGCGGGCTACCACAGAGCGAAGCTAACTGCCCATAAGTCATCACCCTGCCTTCTGGAATTTGTGCCACCAAATCTTCCACTCTTTGCCTAAAGTCTGCGCCGTCTAATTCAGGCAACATCAAATCGTTCCGATACTTCAAACCAATCGTGATACCTAACAACCCCACCGGGTAAATTGTCAGTCTGGTTCCATGGATAGTTACCGAACAACAGGCCTTCAATCCCAGCTTCCACACAACTCGTCACGTGTGCTATAGAATCATCGATTAAAGCAATCGCTCCTAGCTCTTGACATACCTCGGCTTTTGATTTCAGTACTTCAACCGTAGCTGATGTGCCAACTAGAGTAATATCGGTAATCGTACTACTGTAATATTCTGCTAGGTATCTTAAGCTAGAATACTCAAACTGAGGATGACGAGCCGTAATTGCCACGATCTTGAATGTCTCACCTAGCCTTGCAATTGCTTCTTGTGATTCTCCTAACGGTGAGACATCTAAAAATCCATGCTCAACACCTAAAAAAGTGTGTACTCGATGCACTGTTTCTGGAATAGACACACCCAACGTATCACTAAACTCATACGTACTAAAACTATCAATCCCTAACTCCGTGCCATACTCTTGATTATGCCATCCAGAAAATTCCTGCAAAAACGGGAACAATACCTCATCAATATCAGTTGCCAATACCTCTTTACGCATAACTAAATTATACCACCAACAACCTGTTATGCTATTGAGTTACCGTGAAGCGGCATCGGCTAAAAGCAGACTGTCGTCCTATCTTTTGGGTCTTAAGCCACTATTAGTTGCGCTCTTTGCTTTAGATCTTGCTAAATACCCTGTCTTATCACCGTGTTTTATAGAACCAATGACTAACAACGCCACGCCGATAACAAACAGTGCTGCCATTAGCCCAAACAAAATATTAATTATCACTTTTGCAGTATCCACTTTTAACAGTGCCTGTCCGGTGCTTATTGAATCGTTGCCGACCAGCCCATAAACAGACAGAAGCACCCCGGGGATACCGATAAAAAATATCAAAGCAACGACCACCATACACGTAATTCCTGCCCATAAATAGTTATTGGGCCTTTTCATTAGTTTGCCTTAGTGGCTTTGACTACATCCGCTAGAAAGTCATCAATTGAGGACTCTGTAGGTTCACTTGCATCAACAAGATCTTTGCGGAATCTTGGTGATAGGTTGCCAGTTTGAATTTCTTTTTCGCCAATAACAATTGAAATTGGCACTTTCATTACTTCTGCTGAGCGTATCTTCTTGCCAACAGATTCATTTGTGTTATCTACTTCTATTCTTAAACCCAACTCCTTGGCTTTTTTCTGCAATTCCACTGCAAATTTTACAGTTGGCTCTTCTTGATTTACTGTAATTAATCTTATTTGTTCTGGCGCTAACCATAGCGGAAATTTCCCTGCTAAATGCTCAATTAATATACCGATAAAACGCTCGAGAGAACCATATATTACCCTATGAATTGCGATAGGAGTCTTCTCTTTACCGTCAATATCGGTGAATTTCAGACCGAAGTTAATTGGTTGCTGAAAATCCAATTGTATTGTACCCATTTGCCATGGCCTACCAATGCTATCTTTCATTAGAATATCAATTTTAGGGCCATAGAAAGCACCATCACCTTCTTCGATAAAATAATCTTTATTGCTATTATCAAGAATATTTTTCAGTGATTGTTCTGCCTTATCCCACAAATTAGAGTCGCCCATAAATTTATCTGGTCGTGTACCTAACCTAAATGAATATTCTAAATTAAAAATCGAATAAAACCGTTCTACAATATCAAATATATTAGCGTATTCTTCTTCGATTTGATCCTCCTTAACAAAAATATGTGCATCGTCTTGCCTAAATTCTCTTACCCTAAACAATCCATTTAAGGCACCAGAAAGCTCGTATCTGTGTAGCGTATCTGTATCACTCAGCCTAAGTGGTAGCTCTCTATAAGAATGCGTTCTGGTTTTATAAACCAGCATTGCATTTGGGCAATTCATAGCCTTTAAGCCATATTCTTCTCCCTCTTCAGTCTGTGAAGTAAACATATTTTCCCAATAATGGTCAAAATGACCGGATGTTATATAAAGATCTTTTTTATTCATTAATGGGGATACTATTTCTTTATAGTCTCTCGATGCGTGTTCTTTGCGCCAAAAATCTATCAGCTGATTATAAAGAATCACTCCATTAGGTAACCAATATGGCATACCTGGTGCTGTTTCATGAAAGAAAAACAAGTCTAGTTCTTGGCCAAGTTTGCGGTGATCACGCTTTTTAGCTTCCTCTAATAAGGCTAGGTGTTGCCTTAGCTCTTTTTCGGTAGTAAAAGCTACACCATAAATACGTTGCATCTGTGGATTTTTTTCACTACCACGCCAATATGCTCCACTAACCCGCATTAATTTAAAAGCACCTACCTTACCTGTACTTTCTGCATGAGGCCCCCTACAAAGATCTGTGAATGGTCCGTTTTTATAAAAAGACACCTTTTCAATTGCGCTACTTTTTGATGCTTCTAACCCAAGTTCCTCGCTATCAATATCTTTAGCGACAGTAGTACCTGATCTTTTAAGATCGTTTAGCAGTTCTTGCTTATAAGGTTGGTTGTTATCTATTGCCCACTTAATTGCCTCGTCAACATCAAGTTCAAATTTCTCAAATGGATAATCAGCTTTGATTACGGATTTCATCTCAGATTCAAGCGACGCGAAATCATCTTCAGAAATCTTAATATCTCCTAAATCTACATCGTAATAAAATCCGTTTTCTACCACAGGCCCAACACCAAATTTAGCATGTACCCATTTTTTTTGAATAGCCGTCGCCATAATGTGCGCCAAACTGTGTCTCATAGCATGTAATTTATCTGGGTTATCTGTCATGTATTTCTCCTTGTCTATATCATACAACAAAATTACAGAGGTGAAAACAAAAAGTACCGCTTCAATGTTCTCGCAAATACATTTAAACGGTACTTTCTTGTGTGTTTATTATAACACACCTCGGCAAAATGCCAACTCACTGAATGTTAGTATACACAAGCTAGTATTAAAATGCTAGTACTTTTTTAATACTTTTTATCTTTGTTGTTGCAATCAAGTATTTGGCCAAGGTTGTCTTATATATTAATTCGATAACTTGACTAAGCTTTAGCATTACATAAATTTTGCAAAATGTGAGAAAATAGAAAGCGACTAATACGGGCGATTAGCTCATTTGGCTAGAGCGCAACATTGACGTTGTTGAGGTGGCAGGTTCGAATCCTGCATCGCCCACCAAAATGGATTTTTTAACGAAGCTAGAGCGGGTGACAAGGCTATATTAGTACTTCACGATAAATGGGTTCGAGCGACTTCGTAAAATCACATCACATTTCACCTTTTTGAAAATCTTTCAGTACTCTTAATTTTTTTGACTAGCTGGTTTTCGGTAGTTTTCGCAAATACGCTCTAGGTAACGGATGTTGTGAATTGAAGTTAGTGTGCCGGCGAGTGGTTCGCCAACCTTAAACTGATGACGTAAAAAGCCTTTACTAAAACCTTGCTTGCAAGTGTAGCAATCGCAAACTTCGTCTATTATAGAATTGTCTGTTTTAAATTTTTCGTTTGTTAGGTGGACCCTTTTATCTCCACTAACCCAAACTGTGGCGTGGCGAGCATTACGTGTTGGTAGCACGCAGTCCAGCATATCTATGCCGTGCTCGATGGCAAAACGCAGATCAATTGGGTCGCCCACCCCTAGCAAAAAGCGTGGCCTAGCCGAGTTATC
>CAZSVQ010000005.1:24577-30839 GCA_964610345.1 uncultured Candidatus Saccharibacteria bacterium
ATCGTACAAGTCAGCCAGATAGGCGAGCATGTCATGCATTTCTTCCCTACTTTCGCCAACAGAGAGGCCACCAATAGCAATACCGTCTACCGACGAACTCTGAACGATTTCAAGGCTTTGTTTCCTCAATTCTTTATCTAAACCACCCTGAACCACCCCAAATAATAGGGGTCTTTCAGAGAACTCCATTTTGTCCGTAAGGCGCTTAAATTCAGTAATTGAACGTTCTAGCCAGCGATGAGTCCGATCAAAAGCCTCTTTAGTGCGCTTGCGTCCGGATTCGTCTAGTGCGGTAACATCATCAAATGCCACTAGCATATCAGCGCCGAGCTTCATTTGTATCTGGATTGACTTCTCTGGCGATAAAAAAATCGTATCGCCAGTTCTTGGAACCTTAAAAGTTACACCGTCCTCTGTTATTTTGTTGACATGCGCCAAAGAAAACACCTGAAAACCCCCAGAATCTGTCAACATTGGTAGATTTTGATTGGAAAACTCATGAATGCCACCTAATTGTTCAACAGCATCTTCACCAGGCTGTAAATGCAAGTGATAAGTATTGGCCAAAACTACCTGCACACCAGTGGTCTTAACCATCTCTGGCGTTAAAGACTTGACCGCCCCACGCGTGCCGTCGGGCATAAATGTTGGAGTTCGTACAATTCCTGCCCTTGTTTTAATAATTCCACTCCTTATACCATTTGTGGTATTTATTAGTTCAAATACAGGGGTAGTTTTTGTGGGTTGCATTAACCTTATTGTATCATCTTTTACCCACTATTGTTGACACAATGTGGGTAGCTTGGTAAGATGGTCTAGTTAAACGAGGCGACTCATATTGAGTAGCAATAAGCAAAAGTCCCCATTAGAGGATTTTAAGCTGTTCTACGAGGAGCTAGTGTTTATTACCGGACGTAAGTCTGTAAACAGAATACAGCGTCCACGTTTAGCGGCGGCTGACTCGAAGTAACAAACGAGATTAGCTTATCAAATAACCCTTTTGTGAGTTTTGAGAGACATCATAAAAGGGTATTTTGTTTTTACCTCTGTTATCATATTGACATATTCTTTCTTTTGTGCTATTATAATTTGGTGTTTTGTTGAGGTTTGAGCTTCCAAAACTACATTAACAACTAGCTCTCTGTTATAGCTCTGGTCTATGGCTGGATACTAGTACAAGAATATTCGTGTTTTTGTATCCAACCATACAACCAAGGAGCAAGATGAATACCGAATTTTTCATTGATCCCAACACCTACGAAGAAGGCATTGGTACGCTAATCGTCAGTGACGCTACCATGCTCGTCCGACCCCGCGATGTAACCGGACAGTACCCTGCCAGCGTCAAGCACGATACCGGCCACGCCTACGGCATTCTGTGCCTAGGCAACGACATGGGCTTGCACACCACCCACATCGTCAGCCGACTCAGCCCTGAAGCGACAGACAAGTTGCTTGATCGGGTCTTCTACGCCTTCGTAGACGCCTGTTGTCATGAGCTGTGGTGCGATGCATATGTCCACTACATTGTCGACGGCGAAACGGTTCACACCGAAGAGTACGGCTTCGTAGACGGCGAGTACACGATGATCTTCAAGGTCTACTGTAACATCGACGATGGCCAGGCCGAGAACCTCATCGCAACGCTCACCGCCAACGAAACGCACTGCTTCGTCGTGGCCAGCCCCGCTCGGTCGGAGCTTGGTTACAAGATTCGTGGCTTCGCTGTGGATCAGTCCACAGGCAACAGCTATGAAGAGCCGCAAAATGAGTACAGCATCGATGACGAGGACCCGCTTGCTGGTGATGTCGATCCGACTGGTGGCCACTACGAGCCTTCGATGCACGCCTTCGATGCACATCGCCTCAGCGTGATGCGTCAGTACGGCGACTACACCGGATAGACAGAGAGCTGACCCAGGAGGGAGAGATGATTTTGAATCGACGCTTGAGTGCAATTTTGCTCTCGCATTAATTCTTTATCATTCTCTTTCCTCCTGGCAGTTCCCAAGTTTAGTAGTTATTACTAAGTTTAGGAGCTGAGTTTCGCCACTGGTTTCACCAGCTTTGGCGACATTCTTTTGACGCCGACCCAAAAGAAGCAAAACCCCCTCGTGGCAACTGCCCATTCTTGGCGTATCTGTTGTCATAATGAGACTTGCTATGGAACTCAACAAAAACTTACAAACTCGAAACTTCTTAGCTCGGACAGTCCTCGCACTAGACGCCTCATTCCCACAACATCTACCCAAGACCAGCCAGTGCCACCTTCAATAATTACTTTCTGTTTTAAATTGAAAGTAATCTTAATACCCAGGCTCTTAGCAAGAGTCTGGCTTCTGGCTCTGAAAAACCGAGAAAGAGAGGCTTGTGTTGCAAGAGTGATTCGAGGACCACCCTGAGAGAAACGAAGGGTGATCCCTTTAGGGTCGTTCCGCAGAATCCGCCTGCAACACAAGGTAATCGACCATCTTGTTTTTCGGTTGCCAGTCACCTTCTTTGGTTCTTTCTTGGTGAGCAAGAAAGAACTCGTGCAAGCTAATGAAACCAGTAGCGAAAACCTTATTTTTAGAAATAATCAGTTATTAACAATCTGGATCTTTAGTATTTACCAAAGCTTACCTTGCCAACCACCGTTTATCTAACTCCGTAGCCTTTCTGGTTGTCCAATCCTCCAGATCAGATACAAATTCTGGGTCATTATACAAATCGACTGGTTCACCGCGGCCAAGGCGCGTATATATTGGTCTGTATTCATAGTGCGTACATGTAACATGTTGTGTTTAACCACAGAAAATCGCAAGTTATCCACTTGATAAAACATTACCGGTATGACAATATATTGTCATGGTTCTACAAAAAACATATCAAAAAATACCCTTTTTGGGTCAATAAGGTTCAACTTAATTATGAATTGTTTATATTGCGATGAAGGCACCGAAGTAATAAATAGCCGCTTACAAAAGCGTTCTAACGCCATTTGGAGGCGCAGAAGGTGCCAAAAATGCAAAAATGTGTTCTCTACCATAGAACGTGTTGAATTAGCTCAAGCAGTACGTGTGGAGCTAACAGATGGTAAATTGGCGCCTTTTGACCGAGACAAACTTTATATAAGTATTTATAATTGCTTAAAACACCGTACCAGCCCTGTCAGTGACGCTACCGAATTAACAAATACTATCATTTATACTCTTACCAAATCAAACAATGTTATTTTTAGCCATAAAAGTATAGCCCAGACCACCCAAACAATCCTAGAACGATTTGATAATGTAGCTGGCATGCAATACGGCGCTTATCATAAAGCTTAATTAGTAATTACTAACTAATTTTGAACTATTTTGTAGAGTGCCCGGTTACTGTCTTGCCAGAATCAGTCTTTACGGCTTTTTCTGTAACATCAAACTTTTCCATATACCTGCCAAAAAGTAACCGTGTTTGTGAATAAATTGCAGCGAATGAACTATAAATAATGCTGGTAATCGGCAAATACACCCACTGTAAAATCATCCAAATGTTACGATGTTTTTTATAGCGCTTTGGACGAGGTGGCAGAGCTTTCATCCCCAAGAAAAAGGTTACTAAAATACCGGCCATCGCAATTGTTTGAATACGGCTAGCTAACAGTGGTAATTGATTTGAGGCAAAATCATTTGGGTTAAACCAAGCTGGAATTAACGCTGCAAAAGTTAAAATAAGAGGAGCCGTCGCCCAAGAAATATGACCCTCAAATAACCGCCAAAGTTTAGCATATTTATCCATCTTTGGGATTTTGTTTGGCATAAACCACCCCTGCTCAATTACGTAAGCTATATCAGACGCACCGTATGCCCAACGCCTCATTTGTACGAACTGCATTTTTAAAGTTTTGCGATAGCTTTTATCTAGTACTGCATCTTGGTAAATTGGTAGGAATATCGGGTAAACCTCGTGATTGCCTTCGTACCTAAAATAAGTCCGCCAAAACTGATGACCATCTTCAACAATTGTCCGCACACTCCAAAAATCTGTATCAATTAATGCTGCCATACTCTGAGCATGAGAAGAAAAGTTACGCAAGGCATGTGGGCGAAGTGCCAATATTATATTCCAAAATGAGTTACCAGTTGCAACTACGCGCATTGGCGCTGGGACATCCCAAATGTTGTTAGTGAATACCGGCACCGGTTGGTACGAAACATGAAGTGGGTCTGGAGAAACTGCATAGGTATACGTTAAGGCTGTTAGGTAGTTAACGTGAGGCCGATTATCAGAATCTAACGTTGTAACTATAACATTTATCGGGTCGATTTTTTGCTGTTCTAAATACTTTTGAAGCTCCCGTGCTGCGTAAGTAATATTGCCACCCTTCCCTACAACTTCGTCGGGCAATTCATCTGGGTGTTTAACAGCTATCGCGTGGTAAAATTTTGACTTATATTCCTTGACCAATTCTTCTGCTTGTTTTTCCACCGCCCTACCACCGCGCTCTTCGAACGCCAACACAAAAATAACTTTATCCATATCAAAATGCGAGGCTAAAACAGATTTAATGGTTGGCTCCAATACATCACGGCTTTCGTTATAGGTAGCAACTATTATTGCGTGATAAATATTCTTGGGGTTCACAATGGAACCTTCTTTGATTCGCTCCAAGTTATTGAAATGCCACTTTGGTAAATCTTTAGTTTGCTGGTGTATCCTGTTTGGGTCTTCTAGCTGGGCTAGCATCTTTGGCCAATTAAGTTTTTCGTGTGTTTTCATGGTGCGCCACCCTTGAATCACTCGGATATTAAGCCCAATTGCTCTAACAAACCAGATTAAAAAGAAGGCAATAATTAAAATAGCCACTACATTGGCCATAAAAATACTTAACACAAAAGGTAAAATAATAATTGACCAGGTTATGATACCTGGCAGTTTCTCAAAAAATATATACCTAGGCTTTTTCTCTGATTGGAGTGGGATTTCGATGTTTTTCATCTTAGTGCGAGCAATGAGTTACTTACTATTAAAGTCAAAACTAGTAAAAGCAGGCTTAGTGCAGAAACGATAACCGCATATTGGCGATGGATTTTATACACTCGCATACCTAAAATAATTTGGAAGGCAAAAATCATTAACCCAAAAATTACAAACGCAATAAATGTTGTACTATCCCCTGCTTTGTAGGCACTTAACCCCAGATTACCCCTATATTGAACAATATAACTACCCCTGCTACTGTCTAGCCTAAGCAAGGTTAACAAGGTATTTAAAACTGTTACAAACAAGCTACAGCTGAGTAGTAACAGTATCAATCTATCGTGAAAATAGTTTTTTGGTATGTGCATCTTATTGTGTAGATTATAAGTCTTAACAATACCTAATACTAGGGTTATTTTATTTTGTTAGTTTTAAATATTAGCTTTTATTGGGTTAAGCCAGTTCAACGATGTGGTTGATTGCTTTTCGGTAATTAACTAATAACGCTTTCTAATAGGTTGCCTACTGCATATGAAATTATTGCAGCTGCCAAACCAAGCCCTAAAGATTCCAGCACAGTTCTTAGTCTGCTTGTTTTGGTAATTGCACCCCTTAGGTAACCAATGACTGAAAATGCCATCAATGTTAGAAGCACCGACCAAAGCAGAGCCTCATCACCAAGTTGCCAGCCAAATAAATAATCCAGCGTGTATACAGATAGTGGTATTAGCCCCACGATCAAAAAAGACACAAACGTAGCTACAGAGGCTGACAATGGTGAACTGTGATCTTCTTTTTTACTATTGCCCTTACTGACGGACAGATCTTGATCACTCTTTTCGCTCAAGTAAGAACCAATTGCCATGGAAAAACCATCGGCGAAAAGGTTAGCAAAACCTAAAATCAAAATGGTTCGTGACCCTAAATTTGCACCCGCTGCGCCTGTCACAACTGCAAAGGTTGTTACTGCCCCGTCCATTCCGCCATAGACAAACTCTCGTAAATTATTCTCAATCTTTTTAATCATATTTGACTTATATTATATACATTCTTCTCTAAATTTTATACATATAGTGCATGTGGTGCGGGATACGAGAATCAAACTCGTACCTCTTGCTTGGGAAGCAAGCGTACTATCACTATACTAATCCCGCCTGGATACATGGAGCCGATGAGCGGGGTCGAACCGCTGACCTATGCGTTACGAGTGCATTGCTCTACCAACTGAGCTACATCGGCAATAATTCTTATATATTGTAACAGATGTCGGTACTCAAATAGATCGTAGACATATCCATCTCGTAGAATAGGTTTATAA
>CAZSVQ010000006.1:0-30301 GCA_964610345.1 uncultured Candidatus Saccharibacteria bacterium
TTATATCTTAAGTGCTTTATCAATAACTTTAGGCCCAATTGTAAGTATCAGCATGCTGGCAATATCTGGAGTTGTAACTGGAATGGTAGTTGCTGGGACAGCTGAACCTACGCAATTTGGTGTAGCAGGTGACATATTAGCTTACCTTATTAGAGCTTTAGTAATTGCAATAGGTTTGTATCTTCTCCGTAACAAATATACTACTATTGATAATAATCAAAATTATATTGAGCGCTATTTTGTAACAAACGAGGTTGTTAAACTACTAACTAACAGCATAAGTGATAATGTAATTATTATTGACCAAAATGAAATAGTCAGGTCAATAAATCCTGCAGCACTCAAGTTATTAGGGCAAACTGAAAGGGATGTTATCGACCTTAACTACAGAAGTGTACTAAAACTAAAAAACACCAATGATTCGTCAATTGATGAGGTTCAAGAACCAATACAGCAAGCATTAAAATCAGGTAGCCCTAAAAATAATGAATTTTTAATTTCAACCTTAAACAATCAAACTATCTTTGTCGATGTGACTGTTTCTGTAATTAAGAATCAACAAACTGGTGAAATATATGGGGCAGTTATAATTTTGCGTGATATTAGCCAAAAAAAGCGTGAAGACACAGCGCGAAGTGAATTTATCAGCACAGCATCTCATGAAATGCGTACTCCGGTTGCAGCAATCGAGGGTTATATTGAGTTAGCGTTAAATGAAAAAGTTAGTAAAGTTGATGAAAATGCTCGGAAGTATTTAGAAAAAGCCAAGGCTAGCTCGCAGCATCTTGGACGATTATTCCAAGATTTACTTGTTAGCGCCAAAGCTGAAGACGGACGACTTAGCAACCACCCAACAATTGTAGAAATTGGCGAACTACTTGAACAGCAAGCTGAAATGTCAAAAATGGTTGCCAATCAAAAAGGTTTAGGGCTAGACTTTGTGATTAGTTCAGAAAATCAATCATCAGGACATGCAAATGCCAAATTACTTAAACCACTATACTATGTAAATGTTGACCCGGACCGTATTCGTGAAGTAGCCACCAATTTAATTGATAACGCAATAAAATATACGCCCAAAGGTAACGTAACAGTTGGCTTAACCGGCAATAATGAAGTGGTACAGTTTTTTATACGCGATACTGGTGTTGGTATTGATGCTGAAGATATAAATCACCTTTTTCAGAAGTTTTATCGAGTTGACAGCTCTGACACAAGAACAACCGGCGGAACAGGCTTAGGCTTATTTATTGCAAAAGAAATCATAACCCTATATAACGGCCACATCTGGGCAGAAAGCGAAAAGGGCAAAGGTACAACATTTTATGTTAGCTTACCTCGCATTAGCACAACCCAGGCTGAAGCTTCGTTGACAATTGCTAATTCACAACAATTAAATTCAAACAAAGCTGAATGATGAAAGTTCTTATGGTACAATTATGTTAATTAGTCTCACTAAAGAAGGAATATAGAAGATATGTCAAAAGTAATGTTGGTCGAGGACGACAACAACCTACGCGAAATCTATGAAGCTCGTTTAGCTGCAGAGGGCTACGAGATTATCTCGGCCGCTGATGGTGAAGCAGCATTAGCATTAGCTATAAAAGAGAAACCTGATTTAATAATTTCAGATATAATGATGCCCAAAGTTAGCGGCTTTGACATGCTTGATATTTTGCGGAGCACCACCGAGACAAAACACACCAAAATTATCATGATGACCGCCCTAAACCAAGCAGAAGATAAAGCTAAAGCCGAGAAGTTAGGTGCCGATTTATACTTAGTTAAATCGCAAGTTACACTAGAAGATGTTGTGCGCTCTGCCAAAGACCTACTAGGCGAAGAAACACCGCTAACTGTAGGCAATGTGCCTGTTCAAGCACCGGCAAATCCAACTCCCGAGATGCCATCGAACACGACTTCATTGTCGGCTGATACTCCAGCCGTAACTATTCCTAGTCAACCAGCATCTCCTGCACCTGTTGCACAAACACCAACCCCTCAACCAGTTGCACCTACTCCTCTACAACCAACCCAAGTTGCAGCACCAGTTGCTCCAACGGAACCTCAAGCCGTAGCACCAGCACCAGCGCCCGCAACAGTTACGCCAGCTTCTCAACCAGAACCACAAGTTACTCCGGTGCCAACTATTACTACTCCAAACCCAGCAAATGAAATCATAAGCGCTACTACTACTGCCGATGAAGAAGATGCCCTTCAAAAACAAATAGAACAATACCTAACAACCGACCAACCAGCCACAACAGAAGCTCCGGTTACTACAGCTAAAGCCGAAGCCATTCCACAACCAACCCAAGTTGCAGCACCAGTTGCTCCAACGGAACCTCAAGCCGTAGCACCAGCACCAACACAAACACCTACCACACAAGCTCCTCTAACAACACCACAACCATCCACTCCTACACCTCAGCCAACAGCAGTTCCAGTCACCCCGCAGCCAGCACCAATTGTGGACATTGCACCAGCGCCCGCAATGCCAAGCAGTATGGCCCAACCACCGAGCACATTACAGGCCAATATTCCACTAGTAGGAGACCCAAACGCCGATAGGCCAGCAGGCGAGCAGGTTTTGGTTAAGAGTGCCTCTGCAGATGTCGCCACAACTGAACCTGGTATTGATGCATCTGTAAGTGGTCGCAAAAAAGTAATTGAGCCCATTAACGATATTGTAAATGCTCCCAATAATCTTGAAGCACTTGCCGCAAAAGAAGGCGAGTCAGAAGTTGCATCTCCTGCACTTAGTGCAGTAGTAACCCCAGAAGGCACTACATTATCAGCAACCAACGGTACACCAACCATGAACGACATTATTGCCCCCAACCCAATTCAAGCACAACAAGAGGCTAGCACACCACAACAACCACTTCCGCCACCAGTAGCATAGTATACTTAAGGTTAATATGCGGATAAATAAATTCATAGCCCTTGCTACTGGCAAATCTCGGCGAAATATTGATGCTCTTATAAACAATGGTGCGGTCCAAGTTAACGGGGTAATTGCACAAATTGGTCAAAATATTACTGATCAGGATACGGTAGAACTAAATGGTGCGGTCGTAAAGCTTAAGCAAACTTTATCTATAATACTTAATAAACCAACAGGCTATGTATGCTCGCGCGATGGGCAAGGAAGTAAGACAATTTACGACCTGTTACCAGAGAAGTATCATCACCTAAAACCGGTTGGGAGACTCGACAAAGACTCTAGCGGATTAATTTTAATGACAAATGACGGTGATTTAGCTCACCGATTGACACATCCATCATTTAAAAAAGAAAAAACATACATTGTAAAATTAAACCCACAATTAAAAAATACTGACAAAACAAAAATTGAGAACGGAATAATGCTAAGTGATGGAAAAAGTAGGCTGAAACTTCAAAAAATCGGCGAAAATTGGCAAGTAAAAATGCACGAAGGTAGGAACCGACAGATTCGGCGCACCTTTTCAGCTCTTGGCTATGAAGTACTAGGACTACATAGGGTAAGTTTTGGGCAATATAAATTAGATGCTTTGCAAACAGGGAAATTCATGGCACTCTAGATTATTTTTGACTATTATTGTATAATTATTCAGATATGTCCGCACCGAATCAAGAAACCCCAATAAACACAGTGCTCTGTGACATATCGGTTGATTACGCACCCGATATCCAGTTAACTGACGTCAACAATATATCTGAAGAAATCTCAGAACTTCGTATCAAAGTCTTAGAATCATTTTGTCGTCGATTAGGCTCTGTTATTGTTACGCCCCAAGAAACAACTAAAACTTTAGGACAAATAGCTAACTACGACCCGATACTAAAAAATCGATTAAACAATGAGTTCGTTTTTATTGGCCCCTGTGGTGTCCGCAATAAAGCTGGCAATCTTTTTAACAATGGAATAAGTATCTGGGAAATCCAACCACCAAACTATGCACAGGAGTCAAGTTAGCATGGCAAAAAAAGTACCGATTGTTGCAATTGTTGGGCGTGCGAACGTAGGAAAATCTAGCCTATTTAATTCTGTTTTAAAACGGCGTGAAGCTATTGTTGCAAACGAGCCCGGCACCACTCGTGATAGCATCTATGCTAAAGCAGAATGGCAAGATCAAAATTTTTGGTTGATTGACACTGCCGGCATCAAAGACCCAGAAGATGACTTTGAATTTACCATCCAAGAACAAATCACCCAAGCTGCAACTAGCGCTGATGTTATTTGGGTAGTAATTGAAGCAGATACAGCTATTAGCGAAGAAGATCGCCGAGTAGCCAAACTAGCCCTCAAAACAAAAAAAACCGTTTTTCTGGTAGTAAACAAAGCTGATAAAGCTCCCAAGGCCAACACGTCAGACTATCAAAGACTTGGCGTTAAAATAATTCATTTAACAAGTGCTACCCAGAATCGAGGTATCAACAGTCTATTAGATAATGTTATCAAAAATATACCTAAGGCTAGTATAAAAGAAGATTCTAGCCGTATCCACGTAGCGTTACTTGGCCGGCCCAACGTTGGTAAGTCATATTTATTTAACTCACTTGGCAAAAAACAGCAGGCGATTGTGGCCGACCGAGCTGGCACCACTCGAGATATTAACCGCACAATTATCCGCTATAACAATCAAGAAATTGAGCTCATGGACACCGCCGGCATCAGGCGCAGTGGCAAAATAGAGAGGGGAATAGAAAAGTTTAGTGTCATCCGCTCAATCAGTGCCATAGAACAAGCTGATGTATGCTTGCTCCTAATGGATGCCAATGAACTTAATACTCAGTTAGACCAAAAAATAGCTGGTATGATTAAAGAAGCAGGCAAAGGGTTGGTGCTAGTAGTTAGTAAGTGGGATAGCCTTGCAAAGCGGGCCGAAGAAGCCCCAGAACGGCCAGAGGCAGAGCCAGAACCCGTAAAATTAACCAAAGAAGAAAAGAAAAAGCTAGCTCGCTCAGATGGTCAAAATGTTGAAGACATTAAATATAAAGACTCGTTCACCCGTGATGCAATTGCTCCACAAATTTCTCATAGTTTTAATTTTGTACCGTGGGCACCACTAATTTTTACCAGTGCTGAAACCGGCCAAAATGTGACTAAACTTTTTGACCTCGTGTTAGATGTCATGCAAGCTCGACAAAAAACTTACAAGACTACCGAACTTAACAGATGGTTGCGCCAAGTCGTAGACAGTCACCCTCCAGCCGGGCTGAAAAATCGAATGCCAAAATTAAATTATATGGTGCATGAAGAGGGTAACCCAATCCCAAGCTTTAAAGTTTTTGGTGCACATACTAAGTTTTTGCACTGGAGCTATAAACGCTATATGGAGCGCAAGTTCCGTGAATCATTTGATGTTAACGGTACACCAATAAAATTTTGGTTTATTGAAAAACACGAAGACCGTCACAAATAAACTTATCCACAACTAAGCATTTTCTCAGTTGACAAATATAGATTAAGACATTATCCTTGTGCTATAAATACTAAAAATAAAAAGGCAAATAAAAATGGCAAAAACCATGAAATCAGCACCGAAACGTAGTGTTAGCGCAAATAACAAAAAAGCTCAAAAGGGTTCTTAGGTAAAAATTTAACTTACAAAGCAGAAAAGTCCAGTTTTTTGTAGTCATATTAATTGTAGCTGTTCTTGGAGGATGTTATTACACTTATAAGAGCTTTGCCGCTACAGGCGTAGCGTCCTACACCGGCAAAGACGTTATATACTCCCAAGATGCAGACTGTTCCGTCACTTATGTGACAAACTATACACAAGATAAAGCTAAAAACAATAACTATGTATTATACATTCAGGGTAACAACACTTGCGCAAAATCAAATTTTGCTCTTTATGCATCACATAAAGACAAATACAAAGTATGTGCCAACGTAAGGGGATCTGGAACTATTCAATTTCCTGGCTACCCTAATCAAAACTTACTTCCCTCTATAATACCGAATGAAACTACATATAACCTTGTCTGTTCAGGATGGGTATATAGAGAGTCATTCAGGGAACAAATCAAAATAAAACACTTCGGCAATGGACGAATTTACGTTGGGGCACTTAGCTTAGAGCGACAAGGGATCCCAGACGATGGGTCATATGGTGGAACACCAGCAAAATGATAAAATAAAGAATACACAATAAAAGAACATATGTATTAAATTAATACTGAATAACCTTAAAGAATAGTTGCTATATTAAATAAGGTCGAGATGACTCCCCAACTTCAAACGAACTTCTTGAAGTTGAATATTATCGCTCTATGTTATTAGAGTTTGATTCTGGATTTTTACTCGTATACTCTATAATCTACTAGTATGAGCTTGTTTCAGAAAAAGACGGTTGAGCATAGCCAGAACTTTACACTAGGTAACGCGAAAACGTTAGTAATTGTGGGCCTCGGCAATCCTGGCAAAGAATATGACAAAACACGCCATAATATTGGGTTTGACTGCCTAGATGCTCTACGTGACTCTCAAACAGAATTTACACCGTGGCAAGTTAAAAAGAATCTTTTTTGCATTGAAAGTACAGGTTCATTTGGCGATACAAAGGTCATATTAATAAAACCGACCACTTTTATGAATGAAAGCGGAAAAAGTGTTCGTGCCATACTTGACTATTACAAACTACCGGTAAGTAGCCTAACTGCAGTACATGATGAGCTAGATATAGTCTTTGGGCAAATCCGAACCAGAGTGGGGGGCTCAAGTGCTGGCCATAACGGCATAAAATCTATAACAAACCAAATCAGTGCAGAATATGGTCGCGTCCGTATAGGCATTTTGGGAATTAAGCCTACACAAATGGATACAGCTGACTATGTGTTGGCAAAATTCTCGAGCGAAGAACTAATAAATCTTTCACTTCTAAAAAGAGAAGTCCAAAGTATTCTAATTGAGTTAATTTACCGCCGTGAGCTATATCCGGACACCAGAAACTTCCTCTTGTAAAACATCAAGTGTAATTAGTCTCCGCTCTGTCGATCCTATACCTACGTGGTGAGCCTGTGGATAATCAATTCCGCTATAAATATCTTTAACCTGTTGTCGCAACATAATTGCATCACCTAGCCCATACACTGCCATAAATGATGGAAAGCCGTCAGTTAACAAACCAAAACGCTCATCATCAGCCCCAAAAAACGCCGGCTCTCCACTAAATGGCAATAGTAGCGATATGCCAACTGGCGCAAATTCTGCATCAATATGCGACAATACATAGCCCGGTTCTGTCCAAGCACCTTGATTTTGTACGTTTATACGTGTATCTGTTTGCTCAATATCAAATAAATTTAAGAATTCATTAATTTCTGGCGCCAATAACGTCAATAACTCTAAGTGTAACGGAACACCATTACCAAGTTTTTGCAAAGTATCTTGACTAATTACACCTTTGAGTTTTGTAGCACCATTTTCAATGCAGTAATCTAAGGCTTCTGAATTTATACAATCAAATTCAGGCGCATAGTTTATTTCAGCTATATTTTTTATTGGTGTTTTCATAATTAATTATAAGTTTACTCATCTTAACATACAAAGAGCCTCCAGAGGGTGAGGCAAGTCTGTGACTTGTTGAAAGGCAAACTTCTGTTAACAATTAATTGTTACCTAAATAGTTACGGGATCGCCAAAGTTGACTCTGTGTACTCTTTACTAACTAAAAACGGCCTACAGAGGGGGTGGGCACCGCTGTAAGCCGATTTCAGGACTCAAACCCTTACGGTTTTGAGTCTCTGGATACACCCTTCAACCCACCCCAGCGAAACATCAGCGCATAACTCCACTGGATGCCTGTGTCTCTGGCCACTAAAAGCAGTCAGAACCTTTTAGGCTCGCTTTGAAAATTGGGTTTAGTTAAAGGGGTTAGTCTGTTTTAGAGCGTTCCGGCTCAAGGCCGGTAAGCCACACAAGTGGAGGGTAACAACTTGAAGTGACGCGCTCTAAAACAATCTAACAAATAACTTGGATAACCAAGATGTTAGAATGGGGGTATAAGGTACGTAATTCCAACTAATTGGACTTACGGGTTGCTATTTTAGCAAATATGTTAGATTATGTCAATACTATTTAATTTATTTGTTTTATATGCAAGATGATTATATATACCATAAGCTTAATAAAGTCGACTTACCAGAGAGATTGAAAGTTATTGATCAACCTCCAAAACAATTGTTTTATAGGGGTGTAGACATCAACCAATTACTACAAAATACCCCTACGGTCGCTATTGTTGGTAGTCGCAAACCTTCGCTGTATGGCAGAGAAGTAACAGCTATGCTTGCAAGAGAACTAGCGGTTAATGCTGTAGTGATAATCAGCGGCTTGGCGCTAGGTATAGACGGCATTGCCCATCAAGCCTGTCTAGACGCTGGTGGCAAAACAATAGCTATACTGCCGTGTGGGCCAGAAATGATTTACCCAAGTACCCACAAGCAAATAGCAAAAAATATATTAAATTCGGGTGGGAGCTTAGTCACAGAATATCCACCCAAAACCCCAGCTTTAAAAGTAAACTTTATTGCACGCAATCGACTAGTTAGTGGTTTAGCCGATATAGTGATTGTCACAGAAGCAGCCGAGAAGAGCGGTACACTACATACTGCCAATTTCGCACTAGCCCAGGGCAAAACAGTCATGGCAGTGCCTGGGCCAATCACCAACCCACTAAGTAAAGGCACTAATAATCTTATAAAAGCCGGAGCATTCCCAATTACAGAAGTTTCAGATATTTTATTTAAGCTTAGTATAACAAGCACTCGAAATCGCCAAATTAACGCGTCAAATCAAGAGGAGTATATTGTGTTAACATTGCTATCAAATGGGGTGCGTGATGGCCACGATTTGTTGCGCCAAAGTAAATTAAACCCAGAGGTTTTTAACCAAACCTTAACCATGCTAGAAATAAATGGACAAATCATAGCTATCGGCGGCAACCAGTGGCAATTAAAATAAACTTGCACGATATATAAAATTAGCTTATTATCACTTTTTGGCATTGGTGCAAATTTTTACCTTGTCTATTTTTTTATATGAATAAATTAACAAACCAGATAAATTAGTAACTTTATTAAGTAAAAGTATTAAAGTTCAGCCCTCATTTGATAAACTAAAGCAATATGATTATTTTAATAACCGAAAGGTCAATTTTGTGAGCAACAACCTCGTCATAGTAGAGAGCCCCGCTAAAGCCAAGACAATTGAAAAGTACTTGGGCAAAGATTTTGTAGTCAAAAGCAGTATGGGTCATATACGTTCCTTACCGAGCAAAAACGGCAGTATAGATGTTGCTAAAAAATACGCTCCAATTTTTGAAATCAACGCCGATAAGAAAAAGACTATAAGTGAACTTAAAAAAGCTAGCAAATCAGCTAAAACAGTCTGGCTCGCAAGTGATGAAGACCGCGAAGGCGAGGCTATTGCTTGGCATTTATCAGAAGTGCTCGACCTAAACCCAAAAACCACTAAACGGATAGTTTTTCACGAAATTACCAAACCAGCTCTTGAACACGCCGTAGCCAACCCACGCACAATTGACATGCCCCTGGTAGAAGCCCAACAAGCTCGCCAATCTCTTGACTACCTAGTGGGTTTTGAACTTAGCCCTGTTTTATGGAAGAAAGTCCGTCCACAACTAAGCGCTGGTAGAGTACAAAGTGTCGCCGTTAGGTTGGTAGTAGATAAAGAGCGAGAGCTCGAGACGCATAAACCAGAATCTACCTTTAAACTAGTTGCCATATTTAAAACCAATAAAGGTCAAGAAATCAATGCCGAAGCACTTGTTAAATACAAAGATGCCAAAAAAGTTAAGTCAATCCTTGAAGAGTACCTAAAAAGCAGCTTCGCAGTAGATGGAGTAGAACAAAAACCCGGCTTACGCAAACCTGGCGCACCATTTACAACCAGTACGTTACAACAAGAAGCCAGTAACAAAATTGGCTATAGTCCGCGCACAACCATGCAATTAGCCCAACGCTTATACGAGGCTGGTCATATTACTTACATGCGTACTGATTCGCTTAATTTATCAAAAACCGCGCTCGATGCAATGGCTGGCTACATTAAAAATGAATATGGCAGTGAATACCACGAACAACGTGTATTCAAATCAAAAAGTGTTGGCGCTCAAGAAGCCCACGAGGCAATTCGCCCTACCGATATTGCCAAATTAGAAGCTGGAGCCGATGCTCAACAAAAAAAATTATATAGACTCATTTGGCGCCGAGCATTAGCCTCTCAAATGGCACCCGCAAAAGTAGAAAAAACTGTTATCACAATCAAACCGAGTGACAGCAAAGAAAATTTAGAGGCCAAGGGTGAAATCGTAATATTTGACGGCTTTTTAAAAGTTGTTGGTCGAAAAGGTGATGACACATTATTACCACCGCTTGAAAAGAGCGAAGAACTCAAGCTAAACGAAGCAACCGCCACAGAAAGCTTTAGCCGAGGATCAGCCCGCTTCACCGAAGCATCACTAGTTAAAAAACTAGAAGAAATGGGTATTGGTCGTCCGAGCACCTACGCTAGTACAATCAGTACAATACAATCAAGAGGTTACGTTGAACGAGGTGATATTACAGGCGTAAGCAAAGAAGTCACTATTTTTACACTTAAAAATAAAAAAGTATCCAGCGAAACACAACTTATAGAATACGGCAAAGACAGCAACAAACTATACCCAACAGATACCGGCAAGGTAGTGACTGACTTCTTAGTTAAGCATTTTGCCGATGTTATGGATTATGATTTCACCAAGGATATCGAAGAAGAGTTAGATCACATCGCCGAAAAGAAAAAGAACCGCGTTGAAGTTCTCGACCATTTTTATAAACCTTTTCACAAATTAGTAGAAGCTAGTGCTGATATTTCTCGAGCTGAAGCCACTCAAACCCGTGAAATCGGTAAAGACAAAGACGGTACGCCAATTTTTGCTCGTTATGGCCGGTTTGGGCCAATGTTACAACGTGGCGAACAGTCTGACGACCCTAAGCCAACTTTTGCGCCCTTACCAAAAGGCGAATCAATTGACAGTGTCACAATGGAGCAAGCTCTTAAAATGTTTAAGCTACCGCGTATCGTAGGCAAAACTAGCGACGGACAAGAAATTACAGCCGACATCGGTAGGTTTGGGCCATATATAAAAGTAGATAAAACATTCGTTTCTTTAAAAGAACCCTACGACCCTTTCACCATCAAAGAGGATGATGCACGCGATCTATACAAAGACAAGCTAGTTCAATTAAAAAAACGCAACATCGCAGACTTTGGCAATATAAAAGTACTGCTAGGCCCATTTGGCCCTTATGTTACCGACGGCAAAAAAAACGCCAAAATACCAAAAGAAACAGACCCCAAAAAACTATCCGAAAAACAAGCCCAAAAACTCCTAGATGAAGCACCGGACAAAAAACGTCGTTTCAAGCGTAAAACCACTTAAGCTTGCAGATCTACACGTTAAGAGTATTATCTCTATATGCCATACGAAATTCTAGGTCTTGAAGTTTCTCAAGCAGAACAACGCGAGATAGTTCTTGATATCTATACATTTTGGCAACAAAATCAACTAGACGCTTACTTAATAGAAGACCCGGAGATTTACAGACAGTGGGTACAAGATAATCCTACAGAAGCTAAAGATTATCTTGATTACTGTCTCAATCATTACAGCCCCGAGGTTAGGGCTTATGCTGGACTAATTGCCGACGATTGGGCAAAGTCTGAGCCCGACTATGCTACCGAAACCATGATTTTAATGCTAGGTGACCAAGATGAGGTCGTCAGAAAAAGAATTATCCCATATTACTATGACGTCCTAACTGATGACCATGAATCGCTTCTAGACAAAATTGGGGCCACAAATTACCATCGACTCCTCAAAGCCTACATAAGCACACCTAAGCTACTAGACGATAATGTAAATTAGGCTACAATTTTCCACTTTTTGCACCTCTATTAAATAGTAGTATTGTTATTTCAACATAAGGCAATATTGTCTATTTCGTGCTATAATAAGTTATAAAGTTAATAACTCTTGACTTTTAGTTTTTTTAGTTTTATAATTAATGTTTATAAATTAGTTTTCATAATTTTTAACAGGGAAGAGCAGTAGTGGCGCAAACAGAAGTACAACCACCAATTGAGCAAATCGTAAAAGACATCCTCCAAACCATCGAAAAGGAAAGGGAGCGAGAGATAGTCTCACGCCGTTATGGTCTTTTTGATCGCAAGGAAACTCTAGAACAAATTGGTGAATTACTTGGCATCACCAGAGAACGCGTTCGTCAGCTTGAAAAAGCTATTATAGCTCGACTCAAAAACCAAGCAGAACAGGGCAATCTACCCCACGTGTTTGAAATTCAATCAGTTATCACTACGTTTCTGAGCAAACATGGTTACTTAGCACGCTCCAGTGTTTTGGCTGAAAAGTTAACCAAAGACGGCAACAAATTAGATCAAGCTCGTATTGCATTCTTGGCAACAATGGCACCAAATCTAGTTGTTGTTGATGAAAACGATTATTATTTCCAAGGTGTAGCTTCTGTTGATCAATATAAAGACCCTAAAACCACAACTAAGCAAGTTGATATCGTTGTTAAAGCCATCAAGGAACTAGGGCAACCGTCTAGTATTAAAGTAGTTACAGATACTGTTAAAGAATCTGATAGCGCAAAAATTGAATCACTCGCCAGTATTTCAAAATTACTTGCTAGCCTTAACGGTGAATGGGGCCTAACTAAATGGCCAACCGTAAACCCTAAAAATATTCGCGACAAAATCTACGTCATCCTTAAAGAAAACGGCAAGCAAATGCACTTTAGTGAAATATCAAAAAAAATTAAAGCTTCTGACTTTAAACGCAAAGACGTAACTACCCAGGCCATCCATAACGAACTCATTAAGGATGACCGTTTTGTTTTAGTAGGACGTGGTATTTATGCCCTTAAAGAGTGGGGCTACAAAAAGGGCACAGTATCAGATGTTATATCAGAAGTACTTAAAAAGGCCAACGAACCCCTCCACCGAGATGAAATAGTCAAACGTGTACTTAAAAACCGCTATGTTAAAGAAACTACAATTTTGTTAAACTTGCAAGGCAAAAAACAGTTCAAGCGTGTTGCCAAAGCCACCTACGCCCTCGCCGAGGAATAATTTTCAAAACAAATTTTAATTCGATATTAAATAAGTATCGCTAAAAAATAGCTATATCGAAGGGTGGGGAACTAAATTCCAACCTAAAAGAGCTGACAGAACTGCAAGCCATTAGTAGTAAGCATACTAGTTGTACTTCTTTGTTAAAAACAAGTAAAAAAATTACATTCTATACATTCAGAACATTTTACGAACATCTTATATGCAATAAAAGTATAATAACTTAACATTTATTTTATTTAAGAAAAAGCAGTAATAGCAGGGTAGAAGAATAATTTTAAATCAAGTTTAAATTTTAATAGTGCAGAAATAAAAAAACAAACGTAAAAAAGGGGTTCCCCAAGTGAACTCATATCATGTCGCACAATGTATATTTTACGACCTTCTTGTATGATTTATAGATGATTATTGATACCTCTCTAGAGGGGGAGTAATGCCCAATTTAGCTACAAAAACGTTTAAATAACCTTTCACCATGTATATTATTAACCTTTATAAATACATTGATAATCCTTACTACTGCATAGCTTACTAACCTCGCAATAACTGTTGTATTTAAATACTTTTCCACAGTCTGTATTTGATTTTTCACGAATTTATGCTCTTTTATATGTTTTTCACGTTTGCCCTACTTTTCACACAATATTTGATTTTTCTTGTGTTTTGTTGATTTGTATATTTTTTTCTAACATTACCGTAATAGTGTATGTGAACATTTTACGAACACGCAGGGAAGAAGCGAGAGAGTTGCTGACCATGATTGAAATATTGTATTTTTAATTATGAAGTTCGATTTTTTGCTCGCTATTATTCTCAAAGTGATGACACAAGTGTATTGTGCCCTATCCCCTACTTTATTTGTAGTAGACTCTTTCCCCCACCCTGACGTCAATGTATTCTTTTGGTATAATTTCATCTGAATCTAGCTTTTTCTTTAATGCTATAAAACTACCACTTTGTTGTTTTGGATCTTCCAAAATATTAAATTTAATAAAATAAGGTGTACCAGCAATCTTAACATGTAAGTCATAAGGGCTGGTTGGTATGGTTAAAGACTCTATTTTTATATTTTGCTTTTCCAACTGTTCAACAACCGTACTAATAAATAAAGCTTGCTCTTTTGGCAGGGCAGCTTTGCCTATCTCAATCTTGACTCCAGATTCGTCGTTTACAGTTCTAAGTCCAAGTTCACTTATATTTTGACCATCACGCACATTTAACAGAGCAATGCCGTTTGTTCCTACTAGATAGGCCTCTTGGCCAGACACAAAGATAAACCCAGGTTTAGAAGTTTGCACGTTTACAGTTGGGGTGCGTCCTAAAATGGGCAAATTAATAGAAACGGCCGTAATTTCTGGGAATTCTCGCTTAAGTTGGGCAGCGAGACCATCACTATCAAATAACAGTTTCGAACGATTAACTACCGATTTGCCAATAAACTTTTTAGCGCTTTCTTGATATATTGTTTTGTTTCGTAGTGTTGTATTTTTGTCATCTTTTAATTTTACGCTCACCTTGTTATTTATTGTAGTGAGAAAAAGCACACCAATAAAAACAGCGAAGACTACAAATAGAGCTGGCGTGTGCTGGACTACCCTTCTCTGTTTACGTTTGTTTTTTTTAAAATCTTGATCTTCTGGGTTTCTACTTAATTGGTCAGTACGCTCTGATCGCTTACTGTGATATGAATAGACACTGTTTTTTGACTGTGGTATTCTTTGGCGCGGTGCTACAATTGGTGTTTTTTTCTTGAATAAACCCATCTATTTCGCCCCCCTACTCTGATACTTTCAATAATGCATCGACAATTTTGTCTGTAGCCCCAGATGGATAAACCTTAGCTAAGTTATTCGCTAAAGAACGCATCCTAGGTTCATCTTCTATTAAATTCAGTAAAGTGTTTAATAGTGCAGTTGGATCTTCTATTAAAGTTGTTTCGTCCAAAACTATTGTCGCTTTGGCTTCTTGCAATATCCTGGCATTTTTTAGCTGATGACCATCAGCCAACTGCGGAGCTGGCACCACAATAACCGCCTTGCCTTGTACTGCAAATTCCGCAACCACGCTACCAGCCCGAGAAACAATCACATCAGCTGCCCCACTATACAAATAAAGATCGTCGAGGTATTCTGAACTGAAATATTGCTTAGACTTGGTTGGTAAATTGGGGGGTATATTTGACCCTGTTTGGTGAAAAACAAAGATATTATTTTTAGCGATTAATTTTTGACCAATGTTACTCATAATGTTATTTAAACGATCAGAGCCTTGGCTGCCACCTGTTACAAATATCATTTTTGCATCTAATGGTACGCCGATTTGCTCTCTATAAGCTTTTTTAAGCTTGCTGGTAATGTTTTCAAACTCAGGTGCGGTTGGAATTCCAACTTGGATAGTTTTGCTCTTAGGGTAGTTATACAGCGATGTAGCCATGCCAACAGTATGAATACGAGCCCATCGCCCAATAATTCTGTTAGCTAACCCTGGGCTGGCATCAGAATCATGCGTTATATATGGCACGTTTTTAATTTTTGATGCAATACCAACCGGCACCCCAACAAAACCACCTTTAATAAAAATCGCGTCTGGTTTATGTTTTGTTAATAATCTGAGTGCCTGAAAAATTCCAATTAAAGTTCTAAAAATATCGCGAATATTTAAAGCAATCGTTTTTACATCAAGCAAAGATTCAACGAGGCTTTGGTTTGGATAACGCCGTAATTTGCCGGCATTTATGCGAGCCACGGCATCAATATCTGAAGATGTATCTAGTTGATGACCAAATTTTGTAGTCTTGTCTACTACTGCAACAATCTGTAATTTAGGGTGGTCTACTTTTAGTTTATGGGCGACGGCTAACAGCGGTAGTATGTGGCCGCCTGTCCCCCCACCGACCAGCATGATGGTCATTGCGAGCTCCTCTTTTTTTACTTATCCTAAAATCAGTATACCGCGAAATGTTAAAAACCAGCCCGAGTGCTGACGATACAAATATTAAACTTGTACCTCCATAGCTTATAAATGGTAAAGTAATACCTTTTAACGGCAAAAGTCCAAGCATGGCACCGATATTTATAATAGACTGCACACTAAACCAAGCTAATACCCCAACGACAATTAAACGTGTGTAATCATCGGGCGCACGTTCAGCAATTTTAGCTAGCCGAGCAAACATTGCTACAAATAACGCCAATAATGCTGCTGTACCAATAAAGCCAAACTTCTCCGCAAATATTGCAAAAATTGAATCATTTGCTGCTTCTGGTAAATAACCATAAGCTTGGACACTTCGGGCCAACCCTAACCCGAAAATGCCGCCAGAACCCACCGCAATTAACGCTTGGCAAGTTTGATAACCACTGGCCTGGCAATCGGCTGAGGGGTTTGCAAAAGTCTTGAGTCGTTCTCGCCTATACGGAGTAGCGCTAATTACCAAGATTAAGCCAGCAAACAAAATTGCACCAACCAATAATATACGTTTCATGGGCAGCCCTGCTACAAAAGCCATTGAGCCCATAATGGCAACCATTACGGCTGTTGAGCCTAAATCACTTTGTAGTACGGCCACCACAAAACCTATCAATAACAAAGCACCAATAAGTGGCTTTAGGGTTTTATTATAATCACCAATGGTATTATTTCTGATTCTATCAGCAAAGAAGAATGCCAACCAAATCAACAATGTAAATTTAATAAGTTCGGCTGGCTGAAATGACAAACCACCGATTTGTATCCAACGGTAAGCACCATTAACCTGCTCGCCAAGAATCCTGACTGCAACGGCAGATATTGCCGACATAATAATTAGCGGTTTTTCTAGTTTTCGCCAATTACTTAAGGGAAATTTTCCAACTATAAAAAAAGCTACGATACTAACAAAAACAGCTATTACTTGCCTATTAATAAAGTAATTTTCAGCTACGTTTTTTTGAGCTGCCAAAGCTGGGCTAATAGCAAATAAGACAATTAGCCCGGCAACCGATAAGCTGACTGCTAAAATAGGTAAAACATAGTCAGGCCTGTGTCGGCGCTGAATTGTTTGATCAAATGCGTTAGAGGCAACTGTCCGTCTGCCTGGCGCATACATTTTAAATATAACCCCCGACAACAAATATAATCAGGCCAAGCACACCAGCAACCTGCCCAAGAATCCAAAAGCGCATTGTAACTTTTGTTTCTGGCCAGCCACTTGCTTCAAAGTGATGATGAATAGGCGATACTTTAAATATCTTTTTGCCGTTTCGGAGTTTTTTTGATGTAATCTGCAAAATAACCGAACCTGTTTCTGCAACAAACAAAATTCCGATGATCGGTAATAATGTTACTGTGTCGGTGAGCATTGCAATTACACCAAGAGCTGTACCAAGCGCAAATGAGCCGATATCACCCATGAAAAACCGCGCTGGGAACACATTAAACCATGTATAGGCCAATAACCCACCGACGATGGTCATGCAAAATCCAGCAATTCCGTAACGGCCTTCTAAAAAGGCAATTAATGCATACACCCCAAAAGCAATTGTTGTTAAGCCACCCGCCAAACCATCTAAGCCATCAGTAATATTTACCGCATTGGCAGTCGCAACAACCACAAAAACAAACAATGGAATAATCAGTAAACCCAGGCTCCATTCGCCCACAAATGGTATATGAATTGAGCTGACATCTAACTTAAAGAAGAAAAACCAACCACCAATACTAGCCACGATTGTAGTTAACAATAGTTTTAATTTTGATGGCAAGCCCGCCACCCCTTTGCCGCTTCCGCGAATATTGATGATATCGTCAATAAGCCCTATCGCTCCTGCCCCTGCAAATGCGGCCAACGGGAGCCAAGTTTCAGTCCGTTCAAGATTTAATAATATAGTCACGATCGTAACAGCGACAACAAAAATAATACCTGCCATTGTTGGAATGTGGCGTTCATGCTTTTTGGCATGCAACTTTGTAAAAACTTTAGCCACTTCACCTGTAACACTGGTAGTCCGTGGCTTCTTCCACCATTGCCACTTATAAGCTGCAGTTGTATACACAGGCGTAAGAATAATACTAATCAAAAAACCAATAAACCCCAGCCCGAGAATTCGGATTACAGTACTGGTGTTTACGATAATGTCTATTGTTGGTGTCATAAAGCTTATTCCTAGTATACCCCTAATTACTCTTTGGTAACACTCCAAAATTATCAATTAGCATGTTTGTAGTAGAGCTAAAAATTGGACCAGCAGCTTTAGAACCAGCGTAACCAGGTACTTTAGGCTCGTTCACCCTTACTACAATGACATATTCGGGCCTGTCTCCACCAACAAAACCAGTAAAACTACCATTGTAACGATCTTCGTAATATCCCCCACCAGGTTTTGCGATTTGCGCTGTCCCAGTTTTTCCGCCCACCATATAGCCAGGGCGAAGATTGTAACTATATACACGATGGTTTGCATTGATTACGTTTTCCATAAACCCCCGTACCGTATCACTTGTTTGCTGACTAACAACATTACTCTGGACAATATCTGGCTTTTGCTTTTCTGATTTGCCAGTATTGTCGATATATTCGTCAACCAAACGTGGACGATAGTACGTGCCGCCATTAACAACACTAGCAAGCGCCGCACCCATCTGCACAGGTGTGGCCGTCATACCTTGACCAAACGCGCTATTAGCAAATCTAATATTTAAACCATAGCCGTCCTCTGGGTCTGGGACCAAACCAGCTGATTCATAACCTTGCTCAATATTAGTATTTTTTGAAAATCGATATTTATTGACCATATAATCATGCCATGTTTCGCGTGCCTTACTATTCACCTTACCATCGCCCATTTGCATTAATAGCCATGTCGCGCCCGTATTCAGTGATAAACGTAAAATATCAGCCATTGTTCTATTGCCCGCCCCACCGGCTTCTTCAACGTTGGTTATTTTTGCATCATCTAACTGAATAACGCCAGAATCATAAAAAGAAGAGTCAGCTTTGATTGAGCCAGTATTTAAGGCCGCCGCCATTGTTAAAGGCTTCATAACAGATCCCACTTCATAAGCATCGCTAACATTAGTATTATTAAAAACGTTTGCGTCTTCTATTTTAAAGAATTCAGCCGGATTGTAAGTTGGGTAATTTGCCATAGCTTTAATCGCACCAGTATTTGCTTCCATAACAAATACTCCACCAGAAGTAGATTTAGCGTTTTCTAAGCCTTTTTTTAATACTTCCTCTAGTTGCTGCTGCATAGACATATCAATTGTCAAAACAATCCGTTTGCCATCTTCTGGGCTATCTACCACGTTATCTTTATTAGAAACCAGCGGTACACCACGAGCATCGGTTATAGCTTTTAGTTGGCCAGAACTACCCTTAAGTTTATCGTCAAGAGCCTGCTCAATGCCATACTTGCCCTCACCTTCATCATTTACAAACCCAAGCAAACTTGCCGCCATCTGCCCCTGTGGATATGTTCTATATGATTGCTCTCTTGTACCAACACCCTTAATTTCTAGCTTATCAATTTTTTCTTTTTCGTTTTTACCAAGTTTTTTAGCCAAAATAACATAACGAGATTCAGAGTCTAAGGATTTTTCAATATCTTCTGCTTTACCACCGATAACTGTTTGGATTTTATTTGCTGTATCTTTTTTATCTTTAACATAAACAGGGTCTGCAAACAAAGTATATTTAACTTCGTTCAAAACAATCGGCACCCGTTCGTCACCGTTATGAGCTTCAATTACACCACGCTTAGCAGGAATTTCATACTGCTTAAACTGGCCACTTAGCGCAGAATTTTTATAATAATCGTGGCGAATAACCTGTAAATAAAACAAACGTACCAAAAAAATAGCAATCACGGCAACAATTAATCCGTAACCAAGACGAATACGAAGCAAGTGCTGACTTGTGCCCTCTGATAATTGCATATAAATAAATTTAGTTTTGGATTGTAGCGCTTGGTGCAACAGATACTAGCTGATTAGCAGGTTCGCTAGTTTTAACACGATCGAGTGCTTGCAATCTTGCAGATGCTACTTCAAGTTCATCATGCTCTTGCTGTAAACTAGTTTGTTCTTTGTTGAGCGAGTTAAGTTGATAACCAAATGCATTGGTCTTTGTAACTTGCGTTAAGTACAAAAGGCCCAACAAACATGCTAACACAATTAGAATAATAGTGTTACTTACTGGCCCAATCGCCTTGTCTTTTGATTTAAAAGCAGTCACATTTTGGTTACGGCGCATTTGTTGCCCGCGACCGGCTGCTAAGGTGCTTGAATATGTCATAATATTTTTGTGTTTATTTTTATATTGGTGCTCCTGTGCCCTTTTTTAACAGCACAGGAGCGGTTTTTGAACCTATAAGATCTTTACTCGAATCTTATAAGCTCGGGAGCTACTTTTTACCGTTATTGGCATTTTAAGCTCCTTTCTTTTGGTTTTTATTTTTTCACTGCGACCCTAAGCTTAGCGCTTCGGGCTCGCGGATTTAAAACTATTTCATTTTTGTCACCGATAATTGGTTTTTTAGTTAACAGTTTGATGGTTGCATCATATCGCTCTCCACCTTGATCGCTGAATATCTGTTTAACGATACGATCTTCTAGGCTGTGAAAGCTAATTATTGCAATTCGCCCACCAGTCTGCAACATTTCCAACCAAAGTGGTAATGCAAAACGCAATTGTGCTAACTCATCGTTAACTACAATACGCAAAGCTTGGAACGTTTTTGTAGCAGGATGAGTTTTGTATCTTCCTCTGCCCCCATAAACGTCGGCAACAATATTGGCTAGTCCGAAGGTTGTACTGATCGGTCGCGAAGCAACTATAGCTTGTGCAACCTTTTTAGCTTTTGGATCTTCTCCATATGCCTTTAGCAAACCCACTAAAGTATCTTCGCTTGAACTGTTCACGATATCTGCGGCCGTGAGGCCTCTGGAACTATCCATGCGCATATCGAGAGGTCCATCTAGCTGGAATGAAAACCCTCTACTTGCATTGTCAAGGTGCGGTGACGAAACACCCAAATCTGCCAAGATTAGGTTAAATTTTCTACCCTTACTGGCGAGTGCTTGCGTCGCGTGTGCAAAATCATCATGCATAATTATCAGCTCTGAACCGTTAAAACGCTTTTTTAATTGGACGATAGAATTTTCATCGCGATCAATTAAAACACTTTTGGCTGTTTGGCTTGTAATTTCAAGTATTGCTTCCGCATGTCCGCCGTAACCTGCCGTCGCATCTAAGAGCGAATCGCCCTTCTCTGGAGCCAGATACTGCAGAACTTCTCTGAGCAACACTGGAGCATGTTGATTTTTTTGTTGGTGAACTTTCATATTTTTATTTTACATGTTTGTTTTTGTAAGGTCACCTAATCAGTAGTCAACTTTTTTGTTTTTTTCGTTTTTGTTTTTGTTTAGCTACAAAATTTTTATTGTAAAAAGCTATATAAACGAGTATGACTAATTTCAGTCATGCTTGTGCCTTTTACAAATTTTGTAGTTTGAGAGACTTTTGTGTGAGGTGGAGTTTTGGGAGGTGTTTTATAGAATGTACTAAGGTGTTTTAAGTGGTTAATACCTTCAGCCCACTTGTTGACTACCGAATAGCTAACCTCAAACATATTTAACATTTAGTGTTTTATGTTTTGGTTTAAATCTTACGCTATTATTTGTTAAAGAACTTTATGGGACAACCACTTTAGCCGGCTTGGATGCGCCAATAACGCCCTGCCCGCACCGCAACAACGTCACGACGAATGCCAGCATAATCCAGCAAATGTTGCTCTATTGTTACGCGACCTTGTTTTGCATCAATTGCACCATCAGCCTTACCCATACGGAACTGAACATTTAGATCAGCTACACGTTCATCAAGGATACTTCCCTGTAGCTGCGGTTCAACCTGTTCATCCCATACGCTTTTAGGATAGATATGCAAGTATTGCTTAAACCCTCTGGTTACGACAACTCCGCTTTCAAACTCGGCTCGAAGTTCAGCTGGAATTGTCAGCCTACGCTTGTCGTCAAGTTTTCGCTCAAAGTAGTCCACCATATGGTTTTATCTTTTTGGTCTCTTATTATTAATATTCTCTCGTGGTTGTTTTTGTTTTTTTGGTTAGGATGGGTTACCCACGTTTACCCACTGACAACAGCATACAACCCACAACTACCCACATGCAAGTGTTTTTTTTATAAAATGCTCTGTTTTTTAAGACTTATCCACAGTTTTTCGTTCATAAAAAAACTCGCCACTACATCTAGTGTGACGAGTTATCAGCAAAACACTATAGCTAAGATGCCATCAACTCGAGTGCTTGTTCAGGATCCACAATCTGGCCCATGCCAACTTGTTGTCCATCTAAGCTAAATTCTCCACTACCAGCATCAAACCCTACATTAGCTGTATCTTTTATACTATCTTCATAAGTTGGGGCTACATCAGGTGCAACTATTGCAAATCGCTCACCATCAGCATTGCTTTGGCCAATCACCTCATTAGAAACATATCCAACTCTACCATCAGGCAACGTAAACGCCATGAAGCCTTCGCCATTATCATTATCTATATTAACCGGGTTAGATATAACTAAAATCTCGCCTTTTTTGACAACAAAAAGTTCATTCCCACGATCTTCTTCAGTTCTCCTAACAATCTTTGGTTCAGTTCGTACAGCTACACCTTCTCTTAAGAATACGTTTGTATTAACATCTACTCCGGTAATTCGCTTTTCTTTTACAGCTTTTTCAGCTGCTTGTTCGGCAACTTCTTGTTTGTTAGCATCGTCCATTTGATCGATTTTATATGCCCCATAACCAAGTATGGTTGCCCCCGCAGCAATTGCACCAACAATTTTTGCCCGACGAGCCACCTTTTTACGATGCCGTGCTGCCTCTTGCTTGCCTAGTGTATGCGCAAGCGTACCTTCTGGATATTTTTTTAAGTTTTGACGTGATTGTTTTGATGTATTTGACATGTTTACATAATAGCATAAGCGTGAATGTTTGTCAATATTATTTAGTAGCTCGTATACGTTTTACTTCTTTAGCAAACCATTTTGCGCTTGGCCTGATTGTACGTTTCATTGTTTTTCTATCTACCTCAACTAATCCAAATTTTGGCCACCAGCCATATGCCCATTCAAAATTGTCAAGTAAACTCCAGTGATAATAGCCAACTAATCTTACGCCTTCACTCAACGCCCGTTCCATGGCTACGATTGATTCACCCAACCACCACTGTCTGTACTGGTCGTGACCATCGGCTACTCCATTTTCTGTAATAATTATCGGCTTTCTGTACCTAGCCCATACTCTAAGTAATAACGGATACAAACCTTCTGGCTCCATGTACCAACCTAAGTCATTAGTTGGCACCTCTGGGTTGTCGCGGTGAATTACGCGGTAATAATCTGTAAAATAATAGTTAAAACCAATAAAATCCTGGGTTTTTCGAATCCGGTTATAAAACCACCAGTTCCAAAAAAATCTCATCCATTTTGTCATTATTTGGTCAACCACATGGTGTGGGCGCTTGGCTTGGATATTGGCCAGCTGTTGGGCAATACCAATATTTAAAGTTGGTTTTTTAGTTTTTAATAATTTATATGCTCTACGATGCGCTAAAACTAAATGCCAAATTACAAATGAACCATTTAGCCAACTCTTTTGATTTGGTGGCCACCAACCCATGACGTACGAATGACTAGCATAAACATTGGGCTCATTAAGAGTAATGATATTGCGGACTAACGGTGCAAATTCTTCAGCAACTTTTTGCACAAATTCATCCCAAAATTTTAAGTTTTGCTTCTTTTCGAACCCACCTTTATCTGCAAACCAAACAGGTACTGTCCAGTGCCATAAATTTAGCATTGGTTCTATATTTTGGGCTTTTAGCTTTTTTATATAATTTTTATAGTGCTCTACTGCTTGCTCATCCCACTTGCCTTCTTCTGGCTGTAGACGCGCCCACTCAATCCCAAATCTAAAAGAATTTAAGTTTAACTCTTTAACAAGCTTTATATCTTCTTTGTATCGCTTGAAATGCTCAACTCCTTTACCTGAAATATAATTATCGGGGTTTTCTGCCTCAGATTTTATATCTTCCCAATTTGGAAGCCAGCCTAAATCAGCATGGGCAGATTTTGCTTTTTCTTGCGCATTTTGTAGCTCCCACACACTCCACTGATTATGTGTGCCCCCTTCTACCTGATGACTAGCCGTGCTAGCCCCCCATAAAAAGTTTTTTGGAAATTGATTCTTATACTTATCCATTTACTTAAAATCTACTGATATTCAGATGATTAGATTTCTTCTCAAAAGCAAAACTAAGCCTATAACTAAACAACGGTATAGTGACTGTTTTAAGATGATGCCAATATGTATAGCTTTTAGCTAAGTCTCTGTTGATGTCTAGTAATGGTTTCTTGTGTTTACGGTAGTCTACATATGTCACAATTACGGTTGCAATAATTAAAGCCGTACCTATAGGTATTGCAACTAGTATAAAATCACCCGTGTTGGTTAATAGGCTTGGATCTTCTTGTGCTAAACCAACTGGGTCTATGATTATACCGTTTACTTGACCATCTTGGTCAAGTTCGCCACCATCAGTTATGTTGTAGGTTAATTGTACCCCTGTTTTGCCATCAATTACTACATCACTTAATTGAGCGTTAGGTATGTTACTGAATATTTTGTTTGTAGTTTTATATTTACGAGGCACTAATTGTTTGGCTTTTAGGCTAGTTTCATAAAATAAACTAACTGCTTGGGTTGACCCACTGGGGACTTCTAGAGTAAAAGTAGACAAACCTAGTGGGTATTGGTAATTTACATCTGCATTATCTTTTGGTAGCCCGTCAGTGCTTACGGTTGTAAATGATTTATTAATTACACCAGCTGGAGTTATGAGTTTAGTTTGTTTAGGGCTAGTGCTTTGATTGGTATTATGACTAGCCTGTTCTACCTCGTATGCTCCAGAATCACAGGTTTGACCTTGAGGCCGGGTTATTCCCCTAGCATCGGTGTTTGGAGTTTGGTCGGTACATATACCACCATCTATGGCTATGTTACCAGGTAATGGTTTGATGGTTGGGATAGTACCACCATTGTTAGTTAGATTGTTGAAAAAGCTAGATAGGTTTGGTACTTCATTTTTATCAGTTGGTTGGTTGAAGTAGTTGTTACAAGAGGCATCGTCTGTGATGTTGCCACCATTGCTAGTTAGAGTTTGGTTGATGGTGCCGGCGGAAGGAGGTTGGCCAAACAATGCTGCATAGTCACCAGATAATTTACAGCCTACTGACGATCCTGCAATTAGGTTATTAGTTGCATTAACGGTTATATTCGAAACGTCAGATGCACCTACGGCTAATCCGCCCAGTGCAATATTGCCACTATAAGTATTACTGCTAGAAATTTTAGTAATTGTATTGTTTTGTAATCCTAAGATCATATTTACAACCGAATTTTGTGCACCAAGACCAACACCAACACCAGTCGCTATTGAACTACCGCTACTTACATCAGTAATCGACGTATTTTCTAAATCGATGTTAATGGTAATGCTTACCGGTATGCCCGCAAAATAACTCACACCATTTACAGGGCTGTCATCGCTTTTTATATTTTCTAAAACAGAGTTTTTAATACTAATGTTTCCACCAGTTTGTAAAGAAATACCGAATACACCACTAGCACTGTTAGCTAACAAATCATGGACATAAACTTTGTTTACATTAACGGCAACAGCTGTATAAAACACTAAGCCTCCGATACCACCGCCTGCACCTTTAATGCTATTAGTGCCATCAACCTCAATGTTATATATATTGGATGTCGTTCCAGCTACGGTTGCGCCAATTTCAATTCCAGAACCTTTTTGTGCAACAACGGTAAAATTATTCAGATCAACAGTTCCCAAAGAGGTTATGTTGTACTTCATGGCTACAAATTGGCTATTACCATTAATGATACTTACATCCATGCCTTGACCATTAATGTTCACTATTTTATTTATTTCTGGTAAGTCGGCCGTAAGGGTTATTGTACCTGTGGGCAGGTTCATGGTGTCATTGTTGCCGTTTCCGGCTAAACAATCATCATGAGTTTGTGCTTGGTCGTTAATATTTGTTATGGCTTCAGACAGTTGGCATTGATTGTTTTCGGCAATAGCGTCATTGCCGGCTACTACATTTAGGGTAGCTGCACTAGCTTTTGGAGTTAACAAAAGCATACACAAAACAGAAACAACCCCACTTAATATTATTAAACTTACGCGATGTTTTTTACTTAATACTAAAGTCATTTCACTAATTATAGCATGAGCGCATTACTTCTTTAACGCCATATAATATTTTTTATCAAAACTGCCTAGACGCTCAAGACTATAACGCAACGCTGTGCGAGGTAAAACAAATGCATACTCATCTAAAAATTCTTTTAAGGCAAGTTCGTCTTTTTTGCCGGCCTCACGGAGCATCCAGCCAACAGCTTTATGAATCAAATCTTCAGAATCGTTAATTAACAGTTTAGATATAACAAAAGTATCATCTAGTTGGCTAGCTCTTATAAATTGCCAGGTACTAACAATCGCTATCCGGCGCTCCCACAAATTAATAGATTTTGCCAATTTATAAAGAATATCCCGTGGTTTATCAATTAAATAACCTCCCACTACATCTCGGCAACTAACATCTACTAAATCCCAATTATTTATCCGGTCTGTGCGCTTTAAATACAAATTATACAAAGCTTTTTTATGCATATGATCAGCTTTTTTAGTTTGGTTTGTCATAATTATTAATGCAGTCATACGATGTTCGTGTATTGGGCTTTCTAGCAACTCTTCAATTTGATTTAACGGCAGATCATTGAATTGCCTAGCAACTTTGCGGATTAATGGCACCCTTAAGCCAATAAAAATATCACCTGACCCATATTCACCCACACCAGTTTTAAAAAATCGTTGCAAAAATACTGCGTCGGGCGGGCTTTCGTATTTATTTAGTTCTGTTTGGACTTCTTTTGCGGTCATCTAAAAATATCATACCACTGCCCTAGCTTTTAGCCTCGATTCATTGTTATACTTATGGTTACATGTATGTGAAAAAGGCCCAGGTTGGTTTAAGGCGATTTAATAATTTTTTAACCATCATTATAATTGGACTTGGGCTTTACCTAATTATTATGCCTCTCGCGCCCCAACTTGCATTTTGGTACAAGCAAAAAACAGGTAAAATTTCTGATACTATTGTGTATTCTGACAGCGGAGAAGCTGGAAGTAAACCTATACCTCAGGATAACCGATTAGTAATACCGCAAATGGGCCTAGACGCAACTGTTAACGAAGGTAAATACGCCAATACTCTTAAACATGGGCTTTGGCGGCGCCCGATGACATCAACTCCCGACCAAGGCGGCAACACAGTAATTGTTGGACATCGTTTTACCTACAAAGACCCGGCAATTTTTTATCACCTAGATAAAGTTAAAGAAGGCGATAATTTTGCCCTGTATTGGCAAAGCAAAGAATACTTATACACGGTAAAAGAAATCCGCATTGTTAACCCTGACCAGATTGAGATTGAGGAAAATACAGACGAACCTACGCTTACACTGTATACCTGTACCCCGATGTGGACATCAAAACAACGGCTTGTAATAATCGCCAAACCAATGGAGGGTCGTGAATCATGAACGAAAAACTACGCACATTTATATTAATATTACTACTTGCAATAGGGTTATTTGCATTATGGCTTATCAACAATGAGGTCGACACAAATTTTATAAATCAATTCTAATTTCTGACTTTAAGTTTTAGGATGGGATTTTTTGCCAACTTTTTTGCGTTTAAAATCAATATGTTCTAGTTCTTTGCGTTTTTGATCTAGGCGAATAATGAAGTCTTCGTACGGTTTGAGTAGAGTTGAATACTTCCAGTTTGGTGTCATTATGTGAAGCAATCGTTTTTTAGACTCTAAATATTCTGCCAAGCAGTAAAAATCACCGTCCCCTGATACTATTATGGCTTTTGCATAATTTGGCATTTCTTTCATGGCATACAAAACTAGCTCTGCATCGATATTACCTTTTACAGCTGGCTTTTTTTGAGCATCGTCACTTTTAGTGGGTGATGCCTCAACTGTTGGCTTCAACACAATTAAATAGCCTGCTTCATGTAGCTGGTTATACATTTCTTCATTGTCAGAAACATAGCCAATAAACATATAGGCTTTTGTAACACCGTACTTATTTTGCAAATATTCTCTAAGCTTCTTCCAGTCCATCTTCCAGCCGGCACGTTGGATGCCTAAATTTAGATTTTGACTATCAATAAAAGCGTAAACATCTGCCCTTTTTTCAGTTTGTTTTTGTTTTCTTCTGAATCTCATTTTATTAATTATAACATTGTTGTTTAGTGTTTATTTTTTGGTTGCACTTAATGTTTCGTTAATGAAAATACCTAAGATTAGCAATCCAGCAACAATTATCATGTTAATTGGAGTTAATCTAATAATTAATAGACTTAAGCCCGCCAGAATAACAAGCACTGCCTCCACTGCTCTTTTATTGTTGCTAAGCCATATTGTAAATTTATTTTCTTTGCTAAAAATAACTTGGTGTAAACGACCATTTAAGGTTTGGCTAATCCAATCACGAACCACTAATGCCTGCTTACCGGGTCCAGTTAGCCAACCTATGGTTGCTATACCCAAAAATACTAACATTAACGCTACGGTTTGCTGCAGTAATGACCTCAAAACAATATCCCATACAGCAGTAGCAGCCAATTGATAATCAACAGCAATTTTACTAACAAGATAGGTTTTAGTTAGTCTAAGCGCTAGCAATGATGCCAACATTAATACTGCATACAACCAACCTATGCGGACAACTGCCTTGCGGCGATTTTTAGCTAACCACACAGCAAGAGCCGTCAATAATACAAATAAAGTAATAGATGCTAGGCGTATCCACCATAAATTCACCACAATCCAGTGAGCTTTTGGTAAATTGGGAGTAGAAATTATTGTAATGTTACCGACGTTCGACGGTAATGGTTTATTGGCTAAAAATGATAATTTACTATCTTCTAGACGCTCTGAAATACGAGCATATAAATCATTAATATCAAAAGTGCCGTCACCTTGATAATTAGAAACTGCGTTAAGCAATCTTTGGTGTGACCTAGCATTAACAGTTTTCCAAACTTCTTGAAATTTTTGGCTTGCGACAATATTTTTTGCCTGGGTATTTGTGAAAGTTTCAACCTGTTTTGTAATAGAAGGCACTAAAAACTGCGCCCGCTCAGGCAAAGCTTGTTCGGCAATTTGCTCAACATCAATACTGCTAAAAATTGCAGTGGTTGCCTTGTTGGCGATAGCTTCTTGAATTGCTGGGTTTTCAATTAATGGTTGAGTGGCTTCAACATATCGCTGATTGTCTGTAAGGGTGCGTCCCGTCCAGAAAACTAAGTTCCCGACCACTAGCATTGCTCCGGCAAATCCGGTTGCAAGAATTACCCCTAGTATATTCCAATTAAATTTTATGGATTTGGTAGTTTGGTCACTTTTAGATATACGGGCTTTTAAAGCCTTGTTTTCTTTTTCAAGTTTGGCAATTCTCTGCTTATCTGAAGTTTTATACTGATTCATGATTCACCTCTGTTACGTGCATAATATACCTCTTAAGCAAAAAACACAAGCATTAGCATTTTTTCAGATTTTATAACTTAAAGTCCGTATATTTTTAAAAACATTTTATTGAACACTTTTAGATAAAGCGTCAGCAGGTAAGGTTTTTAGAATATCCTCGTCCTCGGGTGGTTTGAGAGGTTTTTTATTTGTGATTTCAAATCGCTGTCCGCTCATTGGTGATTCAACATAATCTTGATTAAGCAAATTTACAAACATGTTTAAATCTTTACCGTCCAAGATGATAATCGCCCCGCTTGTGTCGGTCATTAATGGCAAATCTAGGGCCTCTAATTGTTCTAAAAGTTTTTTATGAGTTACGGAACTTGGATCTAATTTTTGTAGTTTATTAACTAGAGATTTTTTACCCTTAACCATCTGCTCTATGGTTTGTTCACCGTCCAACTTAAATTTAAAATTCTCAGCAATTAGCTTTAATTTTTGTTCGGCAATACTGTATTTT
>CAZSVQ010000007.1:0-1601 GCA_964610345.1 uncultured Candidatus Saccharibacteria bacterium
TTAATCTGTAGTGAATCGATATTTATATATATTTTTGGTATTATTGTGTAATGGATTCAAGTATTCTTATAATAGATGTCCGCGAACCTTTTGAGTTTAGTGGTGGCCATGCAAAAGGAGCGCTTAACATTCCGCCTTCAGAGTTAATGTCTGGCGCTAAGCAACTAAATAGCACACCCAGAGACACCAAGTTAGTGGTATATTGTAAGACTGGGAGCAGGTCTAACGTTGCGATTCAAATACTCAAACAGCAAGGTTTTACTAATCTGGTCAATGGCATTAATGCCGACCATGTTACTAAAAATTACTTAAACTAATCTAAAAACTATAATATGATTGCCAAACCTAAAGACATACACGGAGTTTTTAAGCCAGATTTTATTGCAAAATCAGTAGATGAGATTGATTTTAGTTACCTTAAAAAACAGGGCACAAAAGCCGTGATGATTGACTTAGATGGCACAGTTGTAAATCGTGGTGAATATGAAGTTTCTGACAAAATTCATAAAGTTTTAAAAAAACAGAATTTACAAATATACATTGCTACCAATCGGCCTAAAAGCAAAGGTCTCAAAAACTTAAAGCATCGTCTCAATGCAAGTGGGGTTATTCACCCAAAAGGTATTGTGGGCAAACCTTTCGCCCATTATTATAAAAAATCATTACAAATACTCGGGCTAAAAAATAACCAGGTTGCGATGATTGGCGATAGATACATTCAAGACATCTATGGTGCCAATCGGGCAGGGATGACTACAATTAAAATTCATAAGCTTGGCGGTTCAGTTAACACCCTAGACAAACTGTTATCTGATTTTGAACACAACTATACTTTAAAAATCAGTGATAAATACAAACCCATTAAAAAATAAATTTAACGATTTTATATTTCTTGGCCCAACATTGCACGCCATACTTTGCCAATTAATTCGGCAGAAAAAGCATTCTTTGGCCTACTGCGTATTCCTTCTGGCAAAACCATTAACCTTAATGCGCCCGGTTTGATTATAATAGTTACCGGAGTGCTATACTCTTCACGCTCACCATCTACACCAACAACAATTTTTTTAGTGGGAGCTGAAACTGTGAATTTTGACGACTCCCATTGCTTTACACTGTTGGCATTGTTTTGGACAAAATCTTTATTTAAAACAGCTGTTTTTAGTAAAAATTTTGTTAAGTCATCATTTAGGTTTGTTATAGCGGTAATTTGTAGGGTCTTGCCAGTTAAATTTTTGCGATGGCCAAGTTCAAACATGTTAACCGTATCATAAGCATTTACGCCAACTAACACTTGGACAGCTTCGTTATATTGATTGCCATTTTTGTCTTTAAACTTTAACGGGTAAAACTTTTGTTTTGCTAATAGTTTTTGAAGTGTAGAACGAGTCGTTGCAACTTTGTGATCTCGATATTCTTTGTTGTCTATGACATCAGCGTATAGTCCGAGCGATGCGTTATTCAAGAATATACGTCCGTTAATGTCGCCGACATCTATTTTTTGCTCAACTCCTTTAAAGCAGTTCAAAGCATCAACAATTTGCTTTGGGTCTAGGCCAACATCTCGCGCAAAATGACACCGTGTACCGCCAGGTAAAACT
>CAZSVQ010000007.1:1611-29328 GCA_964610345.1 uncultured Candidatus Saccharibacteria bacterium
GGCAAATTGTGTTTTAGGGCTACAGTAGCTACTGCACCGAGTGTCCCATCTCCACCAGACACACCCAATACATCTACACCGCTTTTTACAGCTTTTGTTGCCAAGTCGGTAATGTTGTCTGATTTTTTAGTAACTTTTACTTTTATACCCATGGCTTTAGCTTTATCTGGTATACCAGCTTTTATAGCACGACCATTACCAGACTTTGGGTTTATAATTAAGTATGGATTTTTAAAGTTAAGCTTTTTTCTTTCTTTAATTGCAGTTTGTCGCTTAAGCGACCAAAATTTATTACGCAATACATTTATTAACACAACATAAGCTACAACCAAAGTACTAATGCGCAGTAAATACCTAGACTCATTAGTTTTAGCAATCCAAATTACCGCTAAAATCATTACTGCAAAACTACCGAGTAATTGTACCCAGCCATAAATTAAACGCTTATTTGTGCCGGTAAAAATCAGCCAAAGTCCGTACAAGCTAAAAATGAACGAGGCAATAAATAAGGCAATAGCAAGCGGGTTTACAAGAGCTAAACTTAATATAGTGAAATAAATTGCCACCAAAGTTAACAAAGCACCCACAGCTACAAATCTCCATAGTAAAGGTATACGCATATTTTTATTATATTTTAAATGCCATTTTTTACTAAGCATTGATTAATACTAACTATTTAGTTTTTATTTTGCATGAGTTTTTGTAACTCCGTTAGTTATTTTATGATTTTTCGAAACAAGCATTTAACTACAAGCTAGCACCTTTATATATGATTTAACCTTATATCCCCTGAAATTGTTTGCAATCAGGCGTATAATAATAAGTGTTAAATGGAGGGTAGTTATGAAAGTCAAAAAAGCTAAAATTACAAAAATTACACACCCATTAGATACCACAAAAAGCAAAAAGTTTCAGAGAGCTAAACCACTACCGATTACAGCAACAGATTATCGTACCGACCACACCACTGATCACCATGTTAACGCTCATGCATTCTTTAGTCCCAGAACCTCACTAAATCAAGGGCGGGGCAAGTAGCACTTTTAGCTATCATAGTTGACATATAGGATGCAAATACACGACAACCGAAAGGAAGTTTACTTTAAGTGATGTGGCATTCGATCGTCTAAACAGCTTGGCTGAAGCTGTATTAAGCGCGCTTAATGCTAAGCTATAGGTAAAAAGCCAATTTACTCAGTATATCAAAAACAAATTTTAAACTATAATAAACTTGAGCATCAAATCAAACACCTGTGCAGACCATCATAGAACACACCACTATTTGTAAAAGGATATATGGTTCATCTAAATCTTTAAATTTACTGGGTGGATTCGTTGAGGGCTTGCTGGGTAAGCACCACATCTATGCCTGAATTTTTAACCAAGTTCAGTTGTCTTTGCAACGTAGCTTGGCTAACACTCCATTCGTTTTTATTATCGCCCGCAACTTCATGCCAAACCAAAATTAGCCAGCCATTATTTGCTTTAGCTTTATTAAGCAGGGTAGTGATTTCAGCGTCTGTAGTAGTATTTAGTACTATAAAACTTTTTAGATCATACCTATTAAAGCTTGTTTTAGAATTTATATCTTCAATACAGTTACGCAAACTACTATATTGTGATTTTGCAACCGATACTACTTTATTATTTGATTCACAATAAGGTGTGGCCAAAAGTTTTGTTTGTTCACCAAGTAATTTATCTAAGAAACTTTTACTATTTTTAAGTTCTTTTGTGATTTTGGCTTTGCTCATATTTGGCAAACTAGAGTGAGTAACAGAGTGGCTTCCAATGTCACCACGTCTATTCCAATCAACTATCTGGGCATTTGTCATGTAATCATCCCAGCCAGGAGTTTCTGTGACAATATAATTTGTGGCCTTCCAACCGTAAGATTCAACCAAAGGTAAGCCTAACTGATAGGCACTTTCCCAGCCATCATCAAACTCAATCGAAACTAGTGGGCGGGAGAAGGCGCCTGAAGGATTAGTAGGAGGAGTTACTGTGTTCGGAGTCAGTGAATAATTATCTGTTTGGACCCAACCTTGTTTACTAATTGCCTGGAATACAATCATTTTTACAGCATTTGTAGGAACGGTAACTTCAGCCGCAAATTGCTTCCAAGTTGAGCTAGCTTCTGGCCCACCAAGCCAAACATATTGATATGAGCCGTTGCTAAGTTGAAATTCTACGTCTACATCAGTTTGAACATTAGATTTATACCAGTTACTGAAACTATATTTAGTGCCAGCAGTCACATTAATTGCATCGTGGTACCATTTAGCATCACCAGAAGTATATTTGTCTACGTCAATTCGCATAGATCGGTTACCGTTTTGAGGATTTGTAGTTGGTAAAGAATAATTTGCCGTCAAATTACCCCAATTTGCCTGCGACCAATTTGATGCAGTTAAGGTTGTACCGGTCTCAGCAGATGGGTTTACAATCAAGTTAGCTGAAGCCTTAACAACCGCGGTTGGCATCAATATTAAGCTTAAAATTAATACTGATATAGTAATAATACGTCTCATAACATTCTCCTTTTATTCTAAGTATATACCCAATATATTGACAGACAAGCTTTAAAATAACTAGATTACTATTACTGAGAATTTAATTTAGGTGATTTTATATTTGAAAAATTAGCAAAAAATGGACTTTCACTAAAAAAGGCTCAACCAATAATCTAGCCAGCGGTAAATGATTAACATGAAAATTATGGTATAAGTTGCAGTAATTAACTCGTACTTATGAAGCAATATTTTATTTATTTTTTTGCCAAAATTTATATATTTATTTTCAACACAAAACGCCGTCACAAACCACAACAAACCAAAGCTGACTAGCCATACCAGCATACAATAAAGACATAATTTGCCTATATTAAAGACACCTTGTACAAAAAGCCAAACCGAAAAACCAACTCCAAACAATATGCCACTCAGCAGTGTATGCCACCAAAGTTTATGTAATCTTGTAGCGCCAGCTAATATTGTCATGCCGGCGGTCAAAACGGCCGCAAAACCAAAAATCCCAAGATAAGGATTTGGCATAGCAAATGCGCTAGCTTGATCACTCGCAATTACTGGAGAACAAGAAACCACCGGATTCAAACTACAACTTGTTACGTAGTCAGGCTTTTCTAATAGTTCAATTTTTTCTATCGATAAAATTACTGCCGAGCTTAATCCGATAGCTGCCAGGACTATCATCCAGCGCGCTAAAATTGTTTCTGGCTTTAATTTTTTACCACGCTGAGCAACAGCTGTTAACACAACTAAAATTATGGCCGACAAATATACATATTTAACATCACTGCGCACTACAAAAGTAGCCAAAGCTAAATAAATTATTGGCAGAACAGGGAAGTATTTATTCAAAAAATTAATCATAACCCTAATTATAGCAATTATTCTTTGCTTTTATAAACTCAATCATTTTAAACTTGTGAGCGTTATATAGACTGCTTGCTTAGAGCCCATTTAACTGATGGGCTAATTGCTTTATCAGTGCGGTGAATACATCCAATCCAACAACAAGGGCGGCGCTTGCCTTCGGCAAGTTGATTGGTGGCGCGCATGATGTGCTCATCGCGAGTTTTTTGTTGCTTTACAGTAATAGCCCAACAAATCCATTCATTACGAGCTAGTGGAGTAATATCTTCCCAGGCTTGCAAGGCTTTTTTATTGGCTAAAATAGCACCTTTAAAATCGGCCGGCATTTTATGTACCGTTCCGCCCGATATACTATTGTTACTGCTTTGCTGTAACTTCATACTCATATTTTATCATCATGCTAAAATATGTGTTATTTTTTACGCAACTTACCGAGGGTTAGTCCAATAGTTAGCCAAAATAACATAAAAATAAAGGCTCCGGCAAGCGCCAACCATGGACCAAATTCATAAATCACAATTACAGCGGTTGCCGTGATCAAACCACCACCCATAAATGGCTCAAAAACTAACTGTTTATACGCGAAGCCTTCTTTGGCATGTGATTTGTTTGATGGATCAGCTAAGCGGTTCATAAGCAGACCAGTAGCAGTCATGCCCATTGATTGTCCAGTATTAGTGATGCCTTGTTCGAACCAGTGTGACGGGAACATACGTGGCGCCAAAAAGATAAAACAGCCGAGTATCCAGGCTATCCCAGCTATTGATAAAATTATAATTATTGCTAGATTATCTGATAATACTTTAAGCGAAACAGTGGCAATGGCACTAGCAATTAATAAATCTAGTGCAATCGTACTAATCACCTGTATTGTATGGCGCTGCAAAAAATGTTGCATGTGAGTTTTGCGCAGTATTAACTGCAAGATTAACCCACCGATCATTGCAAATGGAAACAACGGGACATAAGGCATAAACCGCAGTTCGGTCCACGGTGCTAACAACCAAGCCTCTAGATAAGTTAACCCATACAATAATCCGTAGCCAAATGCGATAGCTGATACAAATGCAAAAATATTTATCAAAATAGCCTTGGGGTTGGCATTTATTTTATCGCTAAATCGTACCAAATTATAGCCACTACGGATTAGTTCGCGTTGTTGCTTTTTCCAGGCTTTTTTGCTGACAGTATAGCCATATTTACGATTACGCCAATTAACCAAGGCCACGCCAGAAAGTATTGCTCCAACTAAACTAATAGTTGCTAGAGCAAGGGCAATGTCTGTTCCGGCTGACCAACCCAGTTTATCAAAAGATGGAGCTAACCCTGCGGCCGTGCCGTGCCCACCTTCAAAACCAATCTCAATTAATGCTCCTGACATTGGATTGGCTTTAAAAATTGGTGTCAAAATAAACAAAGTTAGTAATATGCCGATAACGTATTGACCCCAAGCAATAGTGTTCCCAAAAGCAATCATTGGGCCTGATAATCGCCAAATTTCTTTTGTGGTGGGCAATTTTTTACCTAAAAATAATCCGGCAAAAACAATGTTTATTAAATATTTAGGTAAAACCGCCCAGACTTTTGTTATATCACCAGATATTGAATCTAGTATTTGAGGCCCTAAAATTAAACCACCGACTCCAGCTATAAGTGCGCTAGGGATAAAAAATCTTTGTAAAATAATTGAGCCACGCTTTAAAAAACGAGCTAAAACTATTAATAAAGCTAGTACAATGATACTTTCTAGAACAATAGGCATTAGCATTATTATAACAGAGGCTGACATACTTAACTATTCTTATAGTCACCCGACTGCTATGCGATATTTGAAATTTTGAACTTCTAAGATTTAGGAGCAATTTTGCTAAGCCTACTTAAGATTGACAAAATCTATAAAAATCATATTTGTAGGGCCTGTTATAGGAAATTAGCGCAACAAATAAACTATTTTTATAATGAGGCTAAAATTACGACAGACAAATTTACCCGCTAGTGCTATATTTATATTAGTCATTTGGGTACTGGTGGGAACCTTTAACTCTTAGGCTTTATTGCAAACTAGGCTACATACCACGGTCACTGGACGCCTCAAATTTTTTACAGTTTCTTGTTAAGAAAACTCCTGCGGAACGGTTAGTGGTTTTTTATCAGGCAACTTTCACCCCCAAAATCCGTTCGCTAACACCAATTTTGGTGATTTAGCTTCTCTTTAATTTATAACTTCGAAAGGGCAATCTCGTGCACGCAATTAATCAAATTATTAATGTTAATTCTTTTTATTTTACAAGTGGGCAAAATCTTAAATCGTTCCCGCGTCAGATAGAGTTTGGCAATACTCGTTTTACTTTTACTGATGGAATTCAATACTTGGTTAAAAAAGGCCAGCACGCAGTTAAATTATTTGATATGACTGATGGCCAGACAACCTACCGACTTCGCCTCGAAGATGAATCCTGGACACTTGTTGGTACCAAATAAGCAAAAAATAAGTTTGATTTCAGTACATTCTCAAAAAATAATTTTAGATTATGAGTGTTGCCAAAGTTGCAACCATTAAAAAACAAAGCCCCTTTAAGAAACGCCTCGTATTGGCACAGCGGTGTCGAAAAGCGTTGGGGTTAAAGCCATAGAAAGGAGTACCCTATAAAGCAATCAATCAAACGCTCTCTGGCAGTTGCAGGCATTATTACTGCGACTGGACTAACGGCAGTTAGTGGCATTAAGGCAGTGTCCGCAGAGAGTCAAAGCAATAATCAGGATAATATAGTAGATAAAATATCCAGTACTTTTAATTTAAACAAGGATGAGGTGCAGAAAGTTTTTGACCAAAACCGCGAAGAACACAAAGCTGTAATGGAGGCGAAAATGGAGGAGCGCTTAAACACAGCAGTTACAGATGGCAAGTTAACACAAGAACAAGCGGATAAAATTAAAGCTAAAAAAGCTGAGCTAAAGACTTTCATGGAAAGCCAAAAAGACACATCCCACGAAGATCGCCACGAGGCTATGGAAGCAAAGCGTAGTGAATTAAAGCAGTGGGCAGAAGAAAATGATATTCCTGATGAATATATTCAGTTTATGCATGGACGTGACCTTAAGCATGGCAAAAGAAATGTTGGTGGTCCACCACCATCTGAATATGAATCTTAAATAAAGGAGGTAACTAGCCGAGCAATGCCATCGACACAACCCATAGGTGTCGGTGGCTTTTCAGTTTTTTTTCAGATTCAGGTTTATAATATTAATTGATGCGAATATTAATCATCGAGGACGATCACAAAATAGCTAACTCAGTACGCAAAGGTTTGCAAAATCAGAGCTATGCAGTTGATGTTTGTTATAACGGTGATGATGGGTTGCAAACCGCATTAAGTACTGATTACGACCTAATTATTCTTGACAGAATGTTACCTGGTAAAGACGGCATCGAAATACTATCCACCCTGCGTAAAGACGGCAAACACACCCCGGTGCTACTTTTAACTGCCAAAGATCATGTACTTGAACGAGCTGCAGGGCTAAACGCTGGAGCCGATGATTATCTTGTTAAACCGTTTGCATTCGTAGAGTTAGTGGCAAGGGTACGAGCATTACTACGCCGGCCTCAAAAAGCGAACGACACCATGCTTAGTTATGCCGATATATCACTTGATCCAGAAACTTTTACCGTTAATCGGGGTGATAAGGCAATATTATTATCGCAAAAAGAATTTGCACTACTTGAGTATCTAATGAACAACCCGGGGCGAGTACTCAGCAAAGAAACAATCATGGATCATGTTTGGGATTACGATGCCGATATTTTACCAAATACGGTAGAGGTTTATATTGGCTACTTACGCAATAAAATCGACAAGCCGTTTCAAGGTTCAAAAGACCTAATACATACACGGCGCGGTTTTGGATACGTTTTTGGAGAAACAAAGAGTGTTTCGTAAAGCGATTGTCAGATTAACAGCCACATACTTATCTATCATAATGGTGATAAGTATATTTTTTAGTATAAATATTTACACGCTTGCAACCAGAGAACTTAGTCGAGGCTATGGCCAAAGAAGCGACCTTATTATGAGAGCGCCAGCAGATTTACCAAGCTCGTTCAGACGCCAACTACTTGAGGGCACCGAACAACTAATAAAAGAAGCCAAAGGTAAAGTATTCTTTGCTTTGCTAGTTACAAATCTTGGAGTATTATTTTTTGGTGGATGGATAAGTTTTATCTTGGCTAGGCGTAGCTTAAAGCCTATTGAAGAAGCTCACGCTTCATTAGAACGTTTCACAGCTGACGCTAGCCATGAGCTCCGGACCCCAATTGCTGCTATGAAAACTGAGATTGAAGTAGCCTTAATGCAACCCAAAATTTCAAGTAATGAAGCTAAGGATTTATTAAAAAGCAATCTCGAGGAGCTTGATGTACTAACCAGACTTTCCGACAATTTACTCAAAATCGCTCGGCTAGATAATAATAATTTAGAACTCAACAAACATACGATTGATCCTATAATCCAAGAAGCCATTGATCGGATTTTACCTTTGGCAGAAAAAAAGTACATCTTAATTGACTTTAAAAGTAGCGGTAAGATCAATGCCTTAACCAATAGCGCTAGCTTGGCAGAAATTATTGTTATCATCCTTGATAATGCCGTTAAATATAGCCCAGAAAAATCTACTGTTACAATTGGGTGTAACAAAAAAGATCGAATGGTAGAAATTTATATACAAGATCAAGGCAAGGGAATAAATAAAGTTGATTTAGTGCATATTTTTGAACGATTTTATCAAGCAGATACTTCACGCAGCACCCAGAACCGTTCCGCGGGGCATGGTCTTGGATTATCAATAGCCAAGCAAATGGTAGAAAAAATGAATGGCAACATCAAAGTAACTAGTAAATTAGGTAAAGGCAGCCGTTTCGCTATAAATATACCAATCTAGCATTAATCTGGTTAAATATTTGACATACTTGCAACAATAGAGTAAAACTAATACATATAACATTTAAGAGGAGGAGCGTTATGGACGCAACTGGGCTCAAGCTAATGTGGGAATCTTTAGTTCTTCGAGGCGTTGCAGGCATTTTGTTTGGTATTGCCGCAGTGTTTTGGCCAGGACTAACTTTAGTAACTTTAGTGTACATCTTTAGTATTTACATCTTAATCAGTGGTGTAGTTGGGATTGTCGAAGCAATCCGTGCAATTAGCAAAGGTAATTCTTGGATCTGGAAGCTACTGCTCGCTGTTGCAGAAATTGGCGTTGGTGTTTATCTTGTACGTCACCCACATGTATCATTCGCAACTTTAATATTAGTAATCGGCTTGATTTTGATTGCCCGTGGCGTCTTTGAGGTTGTGCTTGCACTACTAGAAGATTACTCTGCAACCGAAAAGACCTTGATGGTTATCGGTGGTGTATTGGGCGTAATTGTTGGTATTGCAATACTGCTACAACCAGCGGCTGGTGGGGTTGCATTCGTCTGGGTACTTGGGCTTTACGCATTATTGACCGGCCCAATGTGGATTGCACTTGGTATTGATGCTAAGCATTCAATTGAAGGTAAAACCAAACGGAAATAAAGTCCTTTAGCGTAAAAAACTACCCGGAAGAAACTAGGGTAGTTTTTTATTGATGATGATACGGGTGATTCTGTAAAATCATGATCGTTCGGTATATTTGTTCCATCAAAATTAACCGTACTATTTGGTGGGGAAATACTAACTTTGACAAACTCCAAATAGCGTTAGCCCTAGATTTTAAATTTTGACTAACTCCATAAGCTCCACCTATTATAAAAATTAGCCGATTACATCCATGCTCAATACTAGCTTTTCCAAAAACTTCCGCTAATTGCTGGTTATCATAAATCTTTCCACTCTCATCTAATAAAACTACAAAGTCATTATTTTTTAACAAACTCATTATTTTATCTGACTCTTGAGTTTTTTGCTGCAATGTTTCGCCAATACTCGGCGCAACAATTTGCCAAGTTAAATCATGTTGGGGCTTTAAGCGTTTTTCGTAAACTTTAATTGCGTCAACTAAATCAACTGAATGTTTTTTACCTACGCTAATAATACTAATTTTCATTACTGGTACCGTAGTGCATCAATAGGGTCTTTGCGAGCAGCGCGATAAGCTGGGGCTATACCAAACACAACACCAACTGCAATAGCAACACCAATCGCAATCCCTGCCACATAGATATTAATCGATGGTTGCAGATCTGTAGTTAATCTAATGACAAAATTTACCGTAAAGGCGAGCATAACACCGAATATACTCCCAACAAAGCTCAAAATAATTGCTTCCGTTAAGAATTGGCGCATAATTTGACGGTTGGTTGCACCAATGGCTTTTCTAATCCCAATTTCATGAGTACGCTCGGTAACAGAAACAAGCATTATATTCATAATACCTATACCGCCCACAAACAAAGAAATCGCCGCCACACCGGCAATCATAGCCGTAATTAAAGACAGCGTATAAGATGTATCATCAACCGATTGGCCTTGCGTAAAAATCGTAAAATCTTCTTGTTGGTCGTGAGCAGAGAGCAAGCTTGTGTGTATTGCATTTGTAACTTTTTCAAGCTCATCTATATTTTGCGGTTTTGCAAAAATCTGGAACACTTGTGAATTATTTTCGCTCAAGGTTTTTCCCGTAACATAGGGGATAAATATAGCGTTATTATAATCGCCACCTGGTGTGATTGGGTTGCTTTCAAATTCTTCAAAAACACCGCGAACAATAAATTCTTCACCACGCATTTGAAATGATTTACCAATTGGTACGTTTTCATGGAACAATTCTTGGGCGGCAGTCGGACCCAGCACCGCCACATTACGACCCTCTTCTCCCACACTAAAAAATGAACCATATTGTACTTTATGATTAATGAGTTCTGGCAAGCTGGCAGTGGTGCCGACAACCATGCCTTTATTAAATTCAGTATTTTCATATCGCGGAACAGCACTAATTACACTGAGTGGTGCACTTTCTCTAACACCCTCAACCTTATTTACCAACTTAACATCATTATCTGTCAGTGTAGCGTTTACATTATTGAATAAACTTAATCCCAAAATTCCGTTTTGATCACGGCTTAAAGTTTTGCCCGGCCTAATAGTAATTAGATCACTACCAAATTGACCAAGCTGGTTACTAACTTGTTGTTTGACTCCCTCACCAAGTGACACCGTCACAATGACTGATGCAACTCCAATAATAATGCCAAGCATCGTTAAAAAACTTCGCCACTTAGAAGTGCGTATTGAATGCAGAGCCAGCTTAGTGTCACCGCCCATCATCTGGCATTCTCCTTTTTGCGACGTGGTTTTTTGGATTTTTTGGTTTTCTTTTTTGTGAGGCCAAGTTCACCGGGGATAGTCTGCATTAATGCTGAAACGCCTGCCAAGTCATCTTCTTCAGTAGTTGTTGGAGCAAAATAAAGCGTTCGGCGTATAGCCTGTGGCACCTCACCAATCGCGCTCTTTTCATCATGAATAATTACGCCATCATGCATATATATCACCCGGTTGGCAAACCGAGTAAGTTCTGGGTTATGAGTAACCATTAATACCGTGTTACCTGATGCATGGATTTCGCTCAAAAGTTCCATAACCACTCGGCTAGATAAGCTGTCAAGATTGCCCGTTGGTTCGTCAGCAATTAAAATACTAGGGTTGTTAATAAGCGCCCGAGCAATTGCCACCCGTTGAATTTGCCCACCACTAAGTTGACGTGGATAAAAAGCTTCTTTGTCAGATAATCCAACTCTGTCCATAATTTCTGAAGCTCTTTTTAAGCGCCGTACGGGTGTCATGCCCTTATAAGCTAACGGCAATGCTACATTATCTATAGCTGTTAGTTTTGGCAATAAATTAAAAGACTGAAAAATAAAACCGATGTTGTCTCGGCGCAACTTTGCCCGTTGGTTAGTCCTGAGTTTTGAAGCCGAACGCCCATTTAGTTTGTACGTACCATGGGTAGGGTGATCGAGCAAACCAACAATATTCATGAGAGTTGATTTACCAGAGCCACTCGGCCCCATTATTGCCACAAATTCACCTTTTTCAACATTAAAGTTAACTTCGTCGAGCGCAACAGTTGCTGCATCGCCGAAGCCAAACAATTTACTGACTTCATTTATTTCGATCAACGCCATTACTCTCTAGTGTACGCTGTTAATATATAGGTCTGCAAGTAAATTACCTCTGTAATTGTAGTAATTTTTAAGATATACTTAAATTTACGCGGAGAGATGTCCGAGTGGGTGAAGGAGCACGCTTGGAAAGCGTGTGTGCGGGTAACCGTACCGAGGGTTCGAATCCCTCTCTCTCCGCCAAAATTGAATTTAAACACTAATTTTCATCCTGAATTAAATCTCTTATAATTTGCAAGCCGCTGAGGATTCGGCTTGATTTGTCGGGTTGATCAAGGATTATGCGGTTGGGGTGGTTTTGCCAAACGCTCATTATCTTATCGTCTAGCTCTAGTGCTACTTCTGCCTCTTCAAAACGGTGTTCGTTGCTTTGTTTATCGTACGCTCCGTGCTTGGCAGAAGTTGTTAGGTGCAAAACAGTGTCGTATCTGCCGAGCATTGATTCTTCGTTCTGTCCGGTTATTTCTTCAAGTTCTGCTATGCTACCGTGCAAGTATGCAGCACCGTCAAGCAACCCTCGGTCAAGCACCATTAGTTTTTTGCATTCATTTTGTGCTCGACTTGTTGATACTTCTTCAAGCGCGATTTGGCTAATTGCGACGGCTACCTGTAATTGACGTTGCCATTGTTCACTCCATGGGTTTTGCTCGGTTGGAGTAGGGAACCCGCAGCTAAGTAATATAGTGGCAACTTCTGGCACGATATATGTTGTGTCTGAGTAATTATTCTCGACTTCTCTTTGTAGCGTACTCTTACCACCAGACGGCCCACCTGTTAATACTATTTTGTGAAACATGGTATTTATTCCCACCTCATCATGCGTTTCATGATAAATTCTGTCGGCAATTTTATATCCACTGATTCTGAATCGTTAAAAAAAGACTGGTCGTCCAGTCTTTGGTCTACTTCTTGATTTATTAATTCGAGCGGTTGCTCTTTTTCTATGGGTTTTTCCATATTTCTCCCTTATAGTTAGGTTGTTATAAGGGGTGTCCCGATTTTTGGAACCTTCATCATATTACCACATTCATTACTTTTTGTCAACTTTTTTATATTGTAACCTTCACGTGTTAAAATATTGGTATGAAGATAACCAAATACGAGCATGCTTGTTTGGATGTTACAGAAGGATCAAACCGCCTAATAATTTGCCCGGGCGTTTTCACGACCTCACTAACTGATTTTACTAATATTACCGCCGTTGTTATTACCCATGTTCATGGTGACCATTTAGACCCAAGCAAAATAGACAAAATTATAGAAAATAATCCAGATGTGAATATTTACACCACTGAAGAAGCGTCAAAAGAAATAAAATCAAATGTCAAAATCGTTAATAATGGCCAAGAAATTGAAGTTGGCGATTTTAAATTATCATTCTACGGAGAAATGCATGCTGAGATTGATCCTCAAACTCCGTTAGTAGAAAATATTGGTGTATTAATAAACGATGCCTTGTATTACCCGGGCGATTCGTTTACCGAGTGCCCTAAAAGCTTTAAAGTTCTGGCGATCCCTGCATCGGCTCCATGGCTGAGGGTAGGCCAAACTATTCCCCTGATCGAAAGTAGTCAATGCGATATGGTGTTCCCAACCCACAATGCGTTACTGTCTGACATTGGACATCAAACAACTAATACATGGTTACAAAAATTCTCTGAACGTTGCGGTAAACAATTTAAATTTATTAATCCCGGCGAATCAATTGAAGCATGAGTAGCGAAGAAATCATCCAGCTAGTAGACGAAAACGATAATATAATTAATAAAAAACCACGAAGCAAACTAGCTAATAATGATTGTTGGCGAATTATATCATTATGGATAACAAATGATAAAGGAGAAGTGCTCCTACAGCAAAGATCATTTGATAAAAAAGTAGCGCCTGGCATTTGGACAGCTGCCGTTGAAGGTACAGTCGATTACGGTGATAGCTATATTATTACCGCCAAAAGAGAAGCCGAAGAAGAAGTTGGTCTTAACAATTTAATTATAGAAAAGTCAGGTAAATACTTTGGACCCTGGGGTGGCTTTGGCAAAAGACAATGCCAGGGCTTTACGGCAATTTATAACTGAGACCCAAATGATATTAAAATTCAAAAATCTGAAGTAAACGAAGTCCGCTGGATAACAGTTGACGAAATTAAAATGTTTTATCAAGAATCACCACATCTCTTCCCACTTTATGAAATATATAAAAAACTTGGGTTTATAAGTTAGTTAATAGTAGTGCCGATTTTTTCGCCTTTGGCAGCTTTTAAGATTGAGCCAGGCTTTTCAGCGTTAAAAATTACTAATGGTACACTTTGTTCTAGAGCCATGCCAAGTGCTGACTTATCCATGACTTTTATTGCACCATCTTCTACTGCCTGTTGGTATGTTAGTTCTTCGTATTTAACTGCATCATCAAATTTATTTGGGTCTTTGTCATAAACACCGTCAACTTTAGTAGTTTTCAGTACTACATCACAGTTAAGTTCTAGTGCCAAAATTAATGCCGCTGTGTCCGTTGTTACATACGGCCGGCCGCTACCACCACCGACAATTACAACCCGATTTTTACCCAAGTGCTTTTCTGCCAAGCGATGCACAAAAGGTTCTGCGACTTGATTTGCAAAAATTGTACTTAAACAACGTGTCCTAATGTCTTGGGCTTCAAAAATATCTGTTAGAGCCAACGAGTTCATCATCGTACCAAGCATACCCATATGATCTGCTGTTACGCGTTTAATACCATGCCCGGCTATTTGTGCACCCCGCAAAAAGTTGCCACCTCCAACCATTATTACCACCTGACAACCTTCATCAGCAACTTTTTTAACTTCTTGGGCTAACCAAGTTACACGCTCTGGGTCAATACCAGATTCAAACTTGCCTGCTAATTGTTCACCCGATAGCTTGAGAAGTATACGCTGGTATTTCACATTCATCTAAAGAGTAATTGTAACAGACAGTGCTATACTTTTAAATATGAAAATACTTAGCTGGAATGTTAATGGAATTAGGGCAATAATACGAAAAGGCGAATTTCAAAAATTCATAGAAAAATTCGACACAGATATTTTATGTCTACAAGAAACTAAATCCGAGCAAGAGACAGGCTAAGTATCGAAGCTTAAATTAAACTTTCCAGCTTATTTTTATGCCGATTATATTAAAAGAATATACTTTGTATTTTATGTATATATTTATCAAAACTACTCATATACACATACCTGAAGTATTCACAAGCTTAACATTAAATTGTATAGACTGAATAAATCTTAAAGCTTATACTAAAAAATAAATGAAAAAGAATTCTAATTTTTACGACAAAATTTTTACAAAACTTAAGTCTATAAATTTAAAAATTATTTTTATCTTAGTATTTTGCATTATTGGAGTATTGACATTGTTGATAACAAAAGCATCAACATTTAGCATAAACCTAGAATCTGATCAGGGAAATGTTTCTGGTTTAGCTTCAGTAATAAATAACGACAACTCTGTAAGTAACGGTAGCTACGTTTTATTTGGAAATAAAACCTCAAGTTCTACCGAAGCTTATCATACTTGTTACCCATATTCATTTTGTAATTCGAATAATCAACCGGTTTTAATGAAAGGACTGAATATAAAAAATGTAGGAGAATCACCTGCTTACACGACACTTTCGCAAATGACAAAAATTAAAGAAAAAGGCTTTAATATAATAAGACTAGAAGTTCATTGGGATGTCTTTCAGCCTAATCAGGGCGAAAATGGCTATGACGCAACGGCATTTAATAATTTACAAAATGCCGTTACAAATGCAAAACAAGTTGGACTTAACGTAATTGTTGACCCAATTCATGGCACAAATAAAGGTGATTGTAGTGGTACAAATGGGAGAATACCGTCTTGGGCACAAGTTGTAAAAAATGGTGTTTGCCAACAACGAATAGGTGCTATAAATACAAACTCTAAGCCATACATTCAAAAGATTGCAACTTTATATGCAAACGAGCCAACAGTAGTAGCGATAGATTTAGCTAATGAAATTCAGCCTTTAAACTATACAGATGATTCAGAATTACTAAGAATGTACAACCAACTAATAGTAAATGTTAGGGAAATAGACAAAGATAAAATACTAATGATTGAGCCTCAGGGTGGCGACAAATTACAGAAAGCAAGTGCAATAATTTCTACAATAACTGATAAATCAAATATTGTATTTTCAAGTCATTTCTATTATGGTGGTGTACACGACAAAAGTGGCAACATAATTTCAGGCTGTACGGCGGCAGGCTATAGCTCGTCAGGGATAATTTGCGGTAACAAAACTTACGAAAGCCAGGCTGGATATGTTAATCCCATGCGAAATGATTTAGAAGCTCATATAAAAGCAAATTTAGATTTGCTTGCCGATTTAAATATAAGGATGCCATTATTAGTAGGAGAATACAATATTCCTTATGGGCAGCCTAATGCAAATCAATGGCTCCAAGACATGACATATTTACTAAACAAATATAACATAGACAGGACTCTATGGTCGTTTTACAACAAAGGATATCCTGCTGGCAGACAATGTGCCAATGGATTTGTGACAACCACTGGTGGAGAATGTCCAGAAACAGAAATGTCTGCCACAGAATGGGGAGATTCTAGTGGTAGTAAGCCAGGTAATTGGAAGCCGTGGGTTGATTTATTGCTATAATGAATACTAATGAAAATATTTAGTTGGAATGTTAATGGAATTAGGGCAGTAATACGAAAAGGCGAATTCCAAAAATTCATTGAAAAATTCGACCCAGATATTTTATGTCTACAAGAAACTAAAGCCGAGCAAGGGCAAGCTCAGATTGATTTACCTCAATATAAAGAGTTTTGGAACTCATCTAAAGCTAAAAAGGGTTATAGCGGTACAGCAATTTTTAGTAAAATTCAACCCATAAGCATTGTTAACGATATTCCTGATAAATTTGTAAAAATTGGTGGATTAGAACTTGACGAATACGGCCACAGCAATGATGAGGGCAGGGTAATAGCAGCTGAGTTTAAAGACTTTTATGTTGTAACAGCCTATACTCCGAATGCCAAAGATGATTTAACAAGAATTCCACTACGCCAGCAGTGGGACAAAGCAATCACAGCTTATTGCACAAACTTGCAAACTAAAAAACCAGTGGTTTACTGTGGTGATATGAATGTTGCTCATACAGAAGATGATCTTGCTAACCCAAAAACTAACATCGGTAAAAAAGGCTTTACTGCAGAAGAACGAAATGGCTTTGATAATTGGCTTTTAGCTAATTTTGTAGACATTTTTCGTCGAGATCATTCAGGCAACGGATTCTATACCTGGTGGAGTTATTTTGCCAAGGCTCGAGAACGTAATGTGGGTTGGCGGATTGATTACTTTTTAGTATCAGAATCAATTAAAGATAAGATTAAAAAAGCTGATATTCACCCTAACCAAATTGGCTCTGACCACTGCCCAGTAAGCGTTACGATTATTGACTAATAAAACAACCTGACTTACTGTATTATCAAGGAGTTTATATGCCTAAAAAACCAAGGAATAAACAAAAATTTAAACTTAACAAAAGACAATTAATATTAGCGGTTTTAGCCTTACTGGCGCTTGCATTAATTACGGCTCAATTATGTTTTAATGTCTTTGTATGGTGGAGCCTCCAACAACAAACGGCATTTCAGATGCGGACACTAATTGTTGGCGCACTAGATGATCTAGATGCACAAAAAAAATCTCTGACAGACAATCAAAAAATACCAGAAGCGCGCCTAATACTCCCCCAAGAAAACGATAAAATTTATAATATTCGTTACTTTTATAATGAGCCGAGTGATGAAAGTCCAGTAATTTTATACGTGACCACACGAACCCTAGCACAAACAGCTAGCGCTTTATTGAATGGCAACAACGTAGGGCAACTAATGAAAGCAGTGCCTTTAGCTCAAGCCTGTGACAGAGGTTTCACAATTTATGTTGGCAAATCAAGCGAAAATAATATTGAGTCAGAACAATTTGTTGCCACCAAAAAACTTAATGACGGCAGAGAAATAAACATAACTAAAGACAAAGGGTGTAGTAGTAATAATAGCGCAGGCATTGACGCTCAGCCAATATCTGAAATGATGAACGACTTAGAACAATACTTAATACAAATACAGAGCTACTAAGTAGTTTACAATACAATCGTTAATCAATAATTGTTTCTTGTGTTAATTTTTCAACTCAAATTCAACTCTGTATTTACAGTTGGTTTGAAAATGCGAGTTCCTTAGCTTAGCTACACCGCCAGCATTTAAAAAAATCGGTAGACTCCTAGAGTTAACATAAGCATACAATAACTCAAGATCAGGTAAGCTTTGCTGTTGTGATTCAAGCAAAAAACTAAGTAACGATGCCCCGACACCCAAACCTCTAAAAGTTGAATTGACGATAAAAGCACCAATTTGTCCATGATTTTTATTATATTCAATATCTTTTATAGCTATATATCCAGCGGTTTTCGGCAAACCTCCTTCAGTTAAAGCCAATACTCCAAATTCATGGTTACAAATATCATTAGACGTTATAGGAACCATTAAACCTACTTCTTTTTTTGACCACATAGCTATTTCACAAGATCTTGAAAGGTGAAAGTCATCCATTTCATCAAATATCTCAGTTTTAAAATTCATTATCATTCTCCAAAAATTAAAAAGCTCCTATTTTCACGGGAGCTATGCACAGAGCCTAAATTTTAAATTCAATATAAAGCATGCGTCCCGTAAATACGTGAAACGCGCCGCCAATTTTTGCAGTTAAATTTTGCCTTTATCATATTGCTAATACTAACACCTTCTAACGGTTGTATCAAATAAATGTTAGTCACCATTCATGTCTGTTAAACTAATGTTATGAATAAGTTTGCTGTTTTTGATATTGATGGCACGCTAATACGCTGGCAGCTTTATCATGCTGTTGTTAATAAGCTTGCCAAAGAAGGCGTCCTGGGTGAAGATGCGCACAAAACCTTAAAATCCGCCATGATGATATGGAAGCGCCGAGAACATGATGATTCTTACAAAGACTACGAATACAAACTAATTAAAGTATATGAAAACGCACTTCTAAATCTGAACACTAAAATTTTTGATAAATTAGTACTGGAAGTTATAGATGAATATAAAGACCAAACTTATGTTTATTCACGAAACTTACTTAAACAACTTAAAAAACAGAGCTATAAATTGTTCATAATTTCTGGGTCGCATACTGAGTTAATTAAACATATTGCTGAATATTATGGTTTTGATGACTTTATTGGCTCGATTTACGAAAGGGATGGGCAAAGCTTTACCGGCAAAAATACCCATTTACCATCATTAAATAAAGCCGGATCGCTTGACTTGCTCATAAAAAGAAACAGTGTGACCACCGAAGGTAGCATAGGTATTGGTGACACGTATAGTGATGCTCCGATATTATCCAAAGTTGACAATCCAATAGCTTTTAATCCGGAGCGAAGGTTATATAAGCATGCCAAAAAACAAGGTTGGAAGATTGTTGTTGAGCGTAAAAATGTTGTATATGAACTTGTTAAATCTAATGAACAATACACTCTAACATAACTCAGTATGATACGGTACCATTTTAAGCCGTTGAACGTTTTGATTGCTGTAATGCAGAATCTACTGCAAGTTGTAAACTATTGTGTAGCCAAGGCAATATATTATCTACCCCCAATTCACTGATCAGTACCGGCTCTTCAACAAACATGTTAGGCCGACGTTTGTTGTTGTAGGTAAATCCAACCGGAATAACACAAACTTCATCAGTTAAAGCTACGTCACTAACTACAGAAACAATTCCATGACGTAACGGCTGAACAACTTCCGGGTCAATATTATTGCGCGTGCCTTCTGGAAAAATCGCCATACTCTTACCAGAACGAAGTTTATTCGCAGAAATTTCGATTAGTTTTGAAGTTGATAACCTTCGGAGCTCAGCCTTGCTTTCATCAACATCTTTCTTCCTAAAAGCTGGGATGGCGCCCATGACGTCAACTCCGCGTCGTAATAATGGTCGGATTATCTTATTTGGATGATGAAATAACGGCTCTTTAGACTGTATAAAGGTATTGCCGATTAGAGGTTTAAAAACTGGTTCTCTGTGTGCCATGGCACTTACTACATATTGATCATTGTCAGACAAATGATTTGCAGCAACCACACAGTGTATTTGGGGGTCATTAATTAAATCCTCAATAAATTCTAAAGCATTATCTGCATACTCTACTGACGGTTTAAATACGCTAGCCATAGCCATATGCCCAAGTTTTGCGCCAAACTTAGGTTGATTATAATGTTCATAGTAATCGTAAACTTGCTCGTAATTTTCTAGTGTAACCTCTGGTTTCTTCATAATTGTTAGTATAACACCATAAGTTATAATTTTATGCTACTCTAATACATAATGCATGTTGAATATTGGCACAAACAATCCGATAAACCACTTTATAAAGAGCTCCTCTGGGATAAACCAGAAAACAAACATCATGCCGGTAAATTGTTAATTATTGGCGGTAACTTACATAGTTTTGTGGCTCCAGCAACTGCATTCACGGCATCCGAACAAGCAGGTATTGGTACGGCAAAAGTATTATTACCCCAAGCTTTGCAAAAAATAGTTGGTAATGTAATTGAAAATGGAGAATTTGCACCAAGCAATAACAGTGGTAGTTTTGCTAATAACGCACTAACAGAATGGTTAAGCTATGCCGACTGGGCTGACGGTGTTCTTTTGGCAGGAGATTTTGGCCGTAATAGTGAAACAGCTGTAGTCTTAGAGCAGTTTTTGTCAAAATTTTCTGGTCAAGTTAGCATTACACAAGAAGGCTTAGATTACTTTATGATCAATCCAAAAAACTTACTGACTCGCTCCAACACAACAATTGTTACAAGCTTTGCTCAGCTCCAAAAACTAGGTATGGTAGCTCATTTTAATAATGCGTTCACCTTTGACATGCCCGTTGCAAATATGGTTAATAATTTACATGACTTGACCAATCTATATCCAATAAATATTGTTTTATTGCATGACGATATATTCTACACTGCCCGTGGTGGGGAAGTCTGCACAACAAAAACATCTAAGTCAAACCAAATGTGGCGAGTTAAAACTGCAACCCATGTAAGTGTTTGGACACTGCAAAATCCAAGTAAAATATTTGAATCTCTGGCAACTGCTGTATATGAATTAATTAATTAGCGAGTGACATTAAAGAAATCATGAAAGGATGATTATGAAAATTCAAATAGTAAACGAAAAAGACGAGCTAATTGGGCTAAAAGAACGTTCTGAAGTAGACTATCAAACAGATATATATCGAGTTTCAGCCCTATGGGTAACAAACTCAATTGGGCAAGTTTTGCTAGCCCAAAGAGCATCGAACAAAGATAAAGATGCTGGACTCTGGGGCCACGCCGTAGCTGGCACCATTGACGCGGGGGAGACATACGATAAAAACATTTATAAAGAAGCAGAAGAAGAAATTGGGTTAACTGGAGTTGAATTTACTAAAGGTAAAAAGATGCGCATTACATTCCCGCGTAACTTCTTTTGTCAATGGTACTTTGTAAACTTAGACCGCGATATTGACTCATTTACTATGCAAAACAGTGAAGTTGATGATTTAGCATGGGTCGATTTAATAACCATGAAGCAAGAACTAAAAGACACTCCTATAAAATATGTTCCGGCCCTAACCCAAATCGTAGATGAATTAGGAATTTAAATTCTATTGCTTGTGCAAACCATTTATAGTGCAAAAATTTCATATTATTCAGCAATTTATAATTGCCTCGTTTTTATAATCCTGGTACCGTGGGCCGGACTTGAACCGGCACGAGAGTAAATCTCACCAGATTTTGAGTCTAGCGCGTCTACCAATTCCGCCACCACGGCACATACTTTTAAAAATCACATCCGCATAATTGATATACGGTAGTTGGGGCTATTATACAACAGTTTAATCTGTTAAACTAGCATAAAAGCTATGTCAGACCAACCAAGTAAACCAACCACTAATAAAGAAGATCCGGCCGTTCATTTAATTCGCTCCAAGATTGATGCACTTTATGGCCATGAACCAAGCGCCAAAGAAGAAATCAAAGAAGTTGAAACCATAAAACAACCATCAAAACATCAAGCTTACATGAAGAAGCTCGGCGAATCCGGCAAATCCCTTGCCGAAATTCAAACTGAATGGCACAAATATTACCAAGCCTTGCCAGATACCCAAAAGCACGAAGTATGGCAAGAGTTTTACTCCGCCAATAAACGAGCCAAACAACCGGAGCAAAAACCAGAACATGCAGCTAAGCACAACAACCAGCCACCCAACGAAACTCGTGTTTTTCATGAGCCAAATGTTAACGCCCACAAACCCACCAAAAACACCATTGCCGAAGCTAGAAAAAAAATCCACCATAGCGTTAGCAAAAACCAAAAAGCCAAATTGTCTGCAAAAGCCCATTTTAAATCTTTACTATTTGGCCTGAGTATGGGAGCTGTAATGCTACTCGTATTATTATTTGGATTTTTTAACGAGCGATTTTTAGCACCATTTATAACTCCAAGCAGAAATGTCAGCTCAACCCCAATCATTGTTGACCCAAGCTCTACAACTGCTGGCCCAGAAAGTTTAATCATCATACCTAAAATTAACGTGGAAGTACCGGTTGTATATGACACTCCGACAATTCAAGAAAAAGATATCCAAAAGGGGCTTGAGAGCGGTGTAGTCCATTACGTTACTACTCCTAATCCAGGTGAGCAAGGCAATAGTGTGGTTGTTGGTCATTCAAGCAACAATATTTTAAATGGCGGTAAGTACAAATTTGCATTTGTACTACTAAATAAACTAGAAAATGGTGACACGTTTTCAATGACAAAAGGCGGCAAACGCTACACTTATAAGATATATGATAAAAAAATCGTTAAGCCAAACGACTTATCTGTACTTGGCAAAAATGACAAACCATCGACTGTAACTTTGATTACATGTGACCCACCCGGCACATCATTAAACAGGCTGATTGTAGTAGGTGAGCAAATATCACCCGACCCAAATACCAATCTTGCTAGCACAGCACAAACGGCGGATAGTCAGCCAACTATTGTACCCGGAAATGCGCCTTCATTATGGAGCCGCTTAACCGGTTGGCTATTCACCTAACGATTAGATTTATTAATCGCCAGAAACTAAGAGTTTTGTTTTTGCAAGAGTGGCCTTGCCGTCTTGGCCTGGCGGGGAAAGGCTAAACGCGTTTTCATAATCACGGTCAAACATAACATCCGTGCTGGCATTGATTTGCATTAATTTTTGCTGATTTATACCATCAAAATCAAAAATCAAGACTGTACTACTTGTAGATGTAGCCAGCCGGTGACCGTCCATCCACTCTACCGGACGATTTGTGTCAAATTTATCATTAATTTTGTACTTAAACTGCCTATCTGTTTCGGCATCATAAACAGCAAACGATTGATCAGATTGAGCTGCCAACATGCGAGCATTGGCAGAAAACGACACTTCTTTGGGGTTGTCAATCCTGAGTGTGCGCGCAAATAATGACCGATTTTGACTGTTAGATTCAAGTGCAGTGATTGGATCTTTATATACATAAACTTTGTTTTCGCTGGCCGCCCCAGAAACAACATACCAAGCATTATCAAATTTTGCCACATCAGTAACATAAGATGTGTTTGCTGGCAATTCACGGAGCTCGTAATCTTTGTCTTTAGTTTTAATACGTACACTAACTACATTTAGGTTAGATTCTTTATTGGTCACATAAATTAACATGTCATCACCATGCGATTTATAATTAAAAACTTTCTGCACAACAGGGACGAGGGTTCTAGTTTTCATGTCAACAGATTGCAATAACCCATCACTAGCCATGTGTAAATATAGTTGGTCAACTTTACGGTCTTTAAGCGTCACTTCAAACGGTTTTTGGCCAGTAATTAAATTAATATTTACTGAGGTTTCCGGCTTATCTTTGTTTATAATTACGAACTCCGTTTGATCGTCAAAAGTGTGCTTCATAAGTATATTAGAGTTGTCAGATGACCATTCTACTGCCTCTAAACTTTGAGAAGTTGTTGCACTGGTTAGTACAGACCCAGGCACAGAGAAAGTGGTAGAAGGTTTTTCAGGCTCGCCTGCGTTATAGACATCAAAATTCAAAAAATTATCTGGCTGCTGAACAATAATCCATTTACGGTCGGGGCTAGACGAAACTATCTTAGGCGATGTGCTGTATGTTTTCATATCAGTTGCTTCAAGCTTTTCGGGGAACAATAATGGGTAAGCCAATCGTTCTACAATTCCACCTTCAAGACTTAATTCACGTTGCCAAGTGCGGTAACCAGCTTTTTTTAAAGTAACCTTGTAACGACCTTCTAATAAGTCGAACTTAGTATCGGTTTTATCATTATATTTCTTTTTACTGTTTATGCCCTCTACATAAACATCGGCACCGCTAGGGTGGGAATTTACAAATAACAGACCGTTTTGAGTAATATTGCCATTTCCATCTAACCGGTACCCAGCATTAGCAAACAATAACACAGTTGCACCCATACTAATTGCAATCGCAATTAGTATATAGCCAGCGTAAAGCTTTATTTTATTGGATCGTTTTTTATTTGGGTCTAAGAAATCCATGATTTACTACTATATTTATAGCATGGCAGTCCACTAAAAACCAGTAGATGCAAAAGGGTTGCGTTAGTCTATGCAAAAGGGTTATGATTAATAAGATAATCTAGCTAAAAGAGGGTCCAGCAACTTGGCTAACAATCATAAAAACGTCATAGAACTAAATGGCAAACTCTACGATACAAAACACGGTGGTCTTGTTGAAGATGTTGCCGCTTCTAGTGGTAAAATCAAAAATCAAACTATTGATGGTTTCGTAGCCCCAAAACCACAAACTGTTATTAATCCTACCAAAGCTCAAATTTTCACTCCCAAAACTCCAAAACCAATTAAGCATCGTCAGACTGGTGGGCACCACATCCGGCACTCGCAACAAAAATCTGTTACTTTAATACGAAAATCCGTTAAACGGCCAAAAACTACCGAAAAAGCACCAGATATTGCTCCGTTTCATAATAAAAGTCGTCTACATGTACGCTCGGACCGTGCCAGTAACACCCCTAAAAGCCCGTTCATCAATAAATACGGCAACAACAGCCACGGAATCACTAAACGTACTGAGCCAATTGCAGTTGTTGCGCCACCGCAACACAAACAATCCATAGCACACAAAACAAAACACCACCCGCCAAAGCCAGTTAAAGCCCACGTAGAGCCAAGCAAATCAGAAAAATTATTTACTGATGCCCTGCAAAAAATAAATCCGTCAGTTAAACAAAAGCCAAAAAAACGAAGCAAGGCAATAAAGTGGAGCAGCGGATTAACTGCCACGTTACTTCTTGTTGGTTTTATTGCTTATTTAAATTATCCCAACCTTAACGTGAAGTTGGCGGGGACACAAGCAGGCTTTTCTGCAAACATGCCAGGCTACAAACCTTCTGGCTTCTCTTTTAACTCAACAAACCAAGAAGCCGGCAAAGTTACCATCAACTTCAAATCTAACACTGACGACCGCTCATACGCGGTCAAACAAGAAGTATCTAACTGGAATAGTCAATCCTTGCAAGAAAACTTTTTAATGAGTAATAACAAAACTTTTACCACCACCCAAGAAGGTGGGCGAACAGTATACATGTACGATAATGGTAGTGCAACTTGGGTAAATGGTGGTGTATGGTACCAGGTAGAGAGCAATTCACTTAGCAGTGACCAAGTGCTAAATATTGTAGCTAGCATTTAATCATAGCTTGTTTGGCTCATCTCTGTTAAAATAGCAATAATGACAAATCAAACAGAGTTAGCGCCGGAAGAAATTCTGGACGACAGATCTGCTCAATTGGAACACGCCGATAAAATCGCGCGTATAACAAGCGCCGGTTTTGTGGTGGGTGGTGTTGCTTGCATGACCGATATCTTTCTTGATTACATCCCTGATACTCCTAAGTTTGCCAGCATATATCTTGGTAGTATGTTAACAATTTCTGGTGTTGCACTATATGCAATCAACAAAAGATTTAATAATATGAGAAGTAATGAAACAAGTTAGAACACGCTTCGCGCCGAGCCCGACAGGTTTTTTACATGTAGGTGGCATCCGAACGGCACTTTTTGCCTGGTTGGTCGCGCGCCAAAATGATGGACAATTTATACTACGCCTAGAAGATACCGACAAGAACAGAGAAGTCGAGGGCTCTGCATCTCATTTGATAGAAAGCCTGAAAGCACTAGGGCTTAATTATGAGGAAGGGCCGGACAAGTTAGGGGATTATGGCCCTTACAAACAAAGTGATCGACTTGACATCTACCAACGGTGGGCTAAGAATCTAGTAAACTCTGGCCGTGCATATGCCGACCCATACACCCCCGAACAAGTTCAGGAATTTCGCGAGCAAGCCAAAAAAGCCAAAAAACCATTTTTGTACCGTAACTATCGTCCAGAAAACCCACCAAAGTGGGACGGTTCACAACCTTTACGCTTAAAGTCTGACCCCAAGAGCTATACATGGCACGATGAAGTTTTGGGCGATTTATCATCTGGACCAGAAGTTATTGATGATATTATTTTAATAAAATCCGATGGCTACCCAACTTATAACTTCGCTCACATAGTAGATGATGCTGAAATGAAATTAACACATGTAATTAGAGGACAAGAGTTTTTAGCTAGTATGCCAAACTACCTTAACTTGTATGAGGCGTTGGAGGTTAAACAACCGATTTTTGCAACCATGCCCCACATCCTAAATGAACAAGGTAATAAAAAACTATCTAAAAGAGATGGTGCCAAAGATATTCTTGATTACATTCGCGAAGGCTACTTGCCTGAAGCCCTGCGCAGCTTTATTGCCACTCTTGGCTGGAACGACGGCACTGATCAAGAAATCTTTACAACTGATGAACTTATTCAAAAATTTAGTCTCGACCGAGTAGGAAAAAGTGGTGCGCATTTTGATGAACGGCGCTTAAGGTGGGTAAACGGTCATTTTATCCGCGAGCTACCACAAGATGATTTGTTCAAAAAGGTTACTAACTTTTGGCCAGAAGAAGCCAAAAACTACGATGAAGCATATAAAAAACAGGTTCTTAGCCTAGTGCAAGACCGCCTAAAATACTTTGCAGAAATACCTGAGCTTACGAAATTTTTCTTTACTGACTTGCCCTTAGATTCAAACCTAATTAGCAACAACAAACAACTAAAAAAACTTAGTTCAGAAGAACTAAAAAGCTTACTCCAAACATCGTTATCAGAACTACAGCAAAGCGATTTCTCGGTAGAAGATTTAACTAATCGCCTCAATACATTGCTTACACTTACACACACCAAGCCAGCCGTTTTGTTTGGCCTTATCCGTATAGCCATCACACAGGCACCAGCCAGTCCAGGCCTTGCAGATACCTTGCACATACTTAGTAAAGAAAAATCCTTGAAACGGATTCAAACCCAGATAGATTCTCTGTAACTCGCTTTCGTTCTTTTAAACTCATCAGCAGAACCACACAGTTATGGAGCGAAGATGACAAGCAGACAATAGTTTTAGGAATAGGTGTGAGGCGTTAGAGCCAAACGCCTGAGATCAATCCCAAACTACTCTCTACCTGTCACGGGACCTAGTCCCAGTACAAACTAGCGTTCAACCAGTCAGGGAAGCCATTATCAGTGAACCACTCAAAACATGCCTGACGCACCTTGTTGCTGGCCTTGTTGTAAGCATCACTGAACATTTCGCCTTCGTAGGTATCGCTGACAGTGAAGACGATGGTGTCACAGTCGTAGATGTTCATGACCAAGGTGCCATCAGGGACATCGTACTTGCTTCGAATCTCGAAGCGACTGACAATGTTCATGTCGGCACGACGATCGTAGAATGCTGCCTTGTAGAAAATACTAGCTCGCTTACGACCCTTCTCGTCGAGAAGATCGGAGTGTATGTCGTGGGACGTGCCACGACGTGTCCAGCCCTCAGGGAGCTCGACGTAGACGAACAGGTCGTCGCCGGGCACCGGATCGCCAAAAACCA